>JAHEDC010000160.1 GCA_024641425.1 Verrucomicrobiales bacterium
CGCGCGGTGAACGGGGACCGGTGGCGTTCGGTGGAGGCAGGCCGCGGCTTTTTCCTTTCGCGTTCCGGAGTCGGGCCGTTACATTGGCCGCGCATCCCGTTTTCCCATGGCCACGCCGACTTCCAGAAAGAAATCCGCCGCGAAACCGACCCTCGATTTCGGGCACGCCTGGGATTACGCGCCCGCGCCGGAGAGCATCCCGGTCGGCCTGAAGAAGCGTTACGACCTCTTTATCGGCGGAAAATGCGTCGCTCCGGCGGACGGGAAGTATTTCGCGTCGACGAATCCGGCCACCGAGAAGAAGCTCGCCGACATCGCCGCCGGAACCGCGAAGGACGTGGACAGGGCCGTGAAGGCGGCGCGGAAGGCGCTTGGGGGCCCGTGGGGGAAAATGCCCGCCGCCGAACGCGGGAAATACCTTTACCGGATCGCCCGGATGCTCCAGGAACGTTCCCGTGAGCTGGCCGTGCTGGAAACGATGGACGGCGGCAAGCCGATCAGGGAAAGCCGCGACATCGACCTCCCGCTGGCGGCCGCGCATTTCTTCTACTACGCCGGGTGGGCGGACAAGCTCGCCTACGCCTTTCCCGGCCGGACGCCTTCCCCGATCGGCGTGGCCGGACAGATCATCCCGTGGAATTTCCCCCTCCTCATGGCCGCGTGGAAGCTGGCTCCCGCCCTGGCCTGCGGGAATACCGTCGTTCTGAAACCGGCCGAGACGACCTCGATCACGGCGATCCATCTCGCCGAGATCCTCGCCGACGCCGGCCTGCCCGAGGGCGTGGTCAACATCGTGACCGGCGCGGAGCAGACGGGTGCGGCGGTGGTGAGTCACCCGGATATCGACAAGATCGCCTTCACCGGCTCGACCGAAGTCGGGAAGGTCATCGCCAAAGGCCTCGCGGGAACCCGGAAGAGGCTGACCCTCGAGCTTGGAGGGAAGGCGGCGAACATCGTCATGGCCGACGCCCCGCTCGATCAGGCGGTCGAGGGCATCCTCAACGGGATCTACTTCAACCAGGGCCACGTCTGCTGCGCGGGATCGCGGCTCCTTGTCGAGGAATCGGTCGCCGAGGCGGTCGTGGAGAAACTCACCACCCGACTCCGCACCCTGCGGGTCGGCGATCCGCTCGACAAGAACACCGACGTCGGCGCGATCAATTCCCGCGAGCAGCTCGCCCGCATCCGCGAACTCGTCGACTCCGGAGTCGCGGAGGGGGCGGAACTCACGCAGGCGTCGTGTCCTTTGCCCGCCAAGGGCTACTGGTTCGCGCCGAGCTTCTTTACCGGCGTCACCGCCTCGCACCGCATCGCCCGCGAGGAGATCTTCGGCCCCGTGCTTAGCATCCTGACCTTCCGCACGCCCGAGGAAGCCATCGAGCGCGCCAACAATTCCCCTTACGGACTCAGCGCCGGCATCTGGACGGACAAGGGGAGCAAGATCTTCAAGATGGTCCACGCGCTGAAAGCCGGCGTCGTCTGGGCCAATACCTACAACAAGTTCGACCCGACGAGTCCCTTCGGCGGTTACAAGGAAAGCGGTTTCGGTCGCGAGGGCGGCGTGCACGGCTTGGCGCCCTACGTGCGCCTGTAAGGAGCGATGCTTTCCACCAAAAAGCCCCGGAAGCCGGTGCATCCCGAGAAGGAACTGCGCTTCACACGCGCCCACCAGGCCGTTCTCTTCTGGGGTCTCGCCACCCTTTTCGCCTGCCTCTCGGCCGCGCTCTTCCTCGCCGCCAGCGACCACCTGAATGCGCTCGAAACCCGCGAGCGGCTCGTGAATTCCCCTTTCTGGGGCTTCCTTCCCATCTTTCCCGCGCTTTTCTTCGCCTGGGTCGCCATCCATCTCACCCGGCACGCCTTCTTGATCCTTACCCCCCTCGGAATCGAGATCTTCCCCTTCTGGAAACCGAAACAGAACCTCCAGGTCCTCTACTGGGCCGAGATCCGGCATGCGGAGCTGGACGAAGGTGCCGACGTGCTCGTTATCCACCTCGCCGGCGAAGGCGACTCCCGGGTGATCATCAGCCTTGATCCCATCAAACTCGAACGCCGACTGCTCCTGAAGCGCGCCATCGAGGGTCGCATGGCGGGCGAATCCGCAGCGACTTGAGGGGGAGCCAGGTTCGCGGCGGAATGCGATCCACCCCGCTGGCAGGCCGGGGCTGCGAAGCTCCGCGGAAGGAGGAAATCGCTTCGCATCTCCCATTAGAACCGATTTGTTAAAAATATTGTCCCCGATGCCTTCCTCAGCATCAATCATATACTAAAGTATTCTCAATTATGGGAATCACTTAAGCAAAATGGTCTTGCTCGTAGAGTTGTGGCTGTGATACTGTTACGCGGTTTGGTGGCTGGGAATCTTGGGAATCGAGGTCCCTCCGAAATCCTTAAACACCACAAGGCAACCCTTTCGTTATGAGTTCTTTGCGTTCATTCCAATCGCTTTCCCAGCCTTTCTCGTTTTTCTTCCGCGTTGTTTTAAAATAAAGATGCCAGTATGGAAAGGCTGTGTTATAGTTTTTCTGGTTTATTGTATAGATTATAGCTTTGTTCCTTCATAGCAAATCATGGCGACACTTACCTTCATCCTCTCCGACACCGAAGAGATCGAATTCAGCCTTGATGACTCCGTGACGACTCTCGGGCGCAATCCCGACAGCACGATTGTCATCGACAACAACTACATCTCCGGCTGTCATGCCGAGTTCCGGCATCGGAAGGAAGATGACACGTATCTGGTCGTGGATCTGAATTCGTATAATGGCGTGAGGGTGAATGGCGAGAAGGTGGAGCGCAGGGAGCTGAAGGACGGGGACGTCCTGGGCTTCGGCCAGTTGCAGGCGCGGTTCGATGCGGAACCGTCCGGAATGGTAATCACCCCGATACCACGGGAAGCTCCGGCCCAAGGACCGTCGGTTCCTTCCGCCAAGGCTGTGGCGGCAAGGAAACCGGTCGCCGCCCGGCCCGCTCCCTCTGTTGTTCCGGCGCCGCCGAACACACCCGTGGAACCTGTCGAGCGTCAGAATACCCATCGCATCCAGCGAATCACCTCCGGCGGAGGGAGGGACGAAGAAGCGGAGTCGACCTTGAAGGTTCATGCCCGTGACCTGACGGTGAAACCTGCGGCTCCCGTCGCGCCCCCGCGCGGCAAGGGAGGAGGAGCCGCCGCCGCCGCGCTGGAGGCCGTGGCCCGCCAGGAGGCGGAGATGCAACGGCGTCAACAGGAAGCTACCGAGCAGACCCGTGAGTTGCTGGCCCAGCTCGAGGCAGCCGCCGTACTGGAGTCCGAACTCCGGGGACGCCTTGAAGAAGGAGAAGGCGAAGAAAGGAAACTCAAGGAGAGACTTGAGAAAGCCATGGCGGAGGATCGCGAGCTTCGCGCGCGTCTCGACGCTGCCCTGGCTGAGGAGGGTGAGACCCGGGCCCGCCTTGAAGGCATCGCCGCCAAGGAACAGGCGCTGCGCGAAAGGCTGGAACAGGCTGAAAAACGGGAAGGCGAATTGAAGGATCGCTTGAAAACGGGTGCCGCCGCCGAACAGGCCCTGAAGGATCGCATCGAGAAAGTGGCTGCCGAGGATGCGGCGCTTCGCGAACGTCTGGAGGCATCGGCGGGCGAGGAATCCGCCATGCGGCTCCGGCTTGAGGAAGTGAGCCGCAGGGAACAGGAATTCCGGCAGCGATTGGAAGTAGCCCGCGCGCGGGAGGAGGAGCTGGAGGAACGCCTTGCCCATGCCGCGGAAGAAGAACGCCAATTGAAGTCGCGCCTCGAGGAAGCGATGGCGGAGGAGGAGGCGTTACGCACACGCCTGCAGGATTGCAGCGTCGAAGAGACCGATATCCGCACGCGCCTCGAAATGGCCGCCACCGATGAGCGCGCCGTCCAGGCCCGCCTTGGCGAGGCCGCCGAGCGGGAGGCCGCACTTCGGGCCCGGCTCGAAGCCGCCGAAGCCGAAGAAGCAGAAATCAGCGGCCGCCTTGCCGCTTCGAGGTCGGAGGAACGCGCGCTCCGCGAGCGTATTGACGCCTCCTCCGAGGAAGAGAGCGCCCTCCGAAGCCGGATCGAAGACGCGGAAATCAATGCCGAAAGGATCCAGCACCAGCTGGAGGAATCCCGCCGGTCCCTTGCCGAGGCGCAGCAGGTAAGAAAGGCCGAGCAGGACGCGCTCACCAGCCTCCAGCAGGAAATCGAAGAGCGGAAAGCCCAGGCGTCCGAGCTCGCAGAGGTGGAGGAACGCCTCGGCCAGAACCGCCGCGAGCTTGGCTTGATGCACGCCGAGATCGAGGACTCGACCCGTGAGATCGCGAAGTTGCGGGGAGCCAAGGAGGAACTCGAGGCCTTGGTCAGCCGTCGCGGTGAGATCGAGGCCGAGGTCGCGGAGCTGAAGGTGAACCACGAAGGGTTGCTCGCCAAGTCCCGCGAGTTATCTGGAATCGGGGAGAAGATCGAAGCCGCTCGCGGCCAGCTTGCCGGCATCGAAGCGGAACTCCGCGCCGATACGGAGGCCCGCGAGCGCGGCGCCGCCGAACTGGCCGCGCTCAATGACCTCCGGGATCTGCGGCAGAAGCAGATAGCCGCACTTGAGGAAAGCACTTCCGCCCTTGGTGCCCGCGAAACAGAGCTTCAGGGAATTGTTGCCAATCTCGCGCAGCGTATCGAGTCCGAAACCACCGCTCTCTCAGGATTCGAGAAACGCATCGACGAGCGTCGTCGGGAGGCGGAGACCCTCGATGCCGAGCTCGCCACGCTGACGAAATCCCTCGAGGCGGCTCGCGGGCTTCTCGCCGATGCCGAGTCGGAGAACGGCGCAGCCCGCGAACGCCGGGAACTCATTGCGGCGGAGACGAAGAAGCTGGAGGCCCAGCACGATGGGCTCCATACCGAACTGGGCAGCCTCCGCGAGGTGCTCGCGAAACTTGAGTCCGAGCGCGATGCCCTTGCGTCGTCGAGTGCGGACCTCGCCAGCCGCACCGAAAGCGCGGGCGCCGAACTGGACGCGAAATCCCGGCAACTCGCCGAACGATCACAGGAATTGGACTCCGTTCTCGTCCGCCTCGCCGAGGGCAACAGCGGACTCGAAGCCCTTCAAACCAACATCGCGTCCGCCACCGCCGAACTCACCGCCACCCAGGATCGCCTCGGCAGCACCGAGCAGGACGTTCTCAAGCTCACGGAACGGCGGGAACACCTCACCGCCGACATTTCGACGCGGGAAGCGGCCGTGGCCGCCCTGGCCGCCCAGAACGAAGCGCTCGAGACGGAGCGCGCCGCCCTTGAAACGGGCGCTTCCGAGATCCGCGCCAACCTCGATTCGACGCGGGAAGCCTTGACCGCCACGCAGACGGAATTGGCGGCACTTGAGTCCTCGATCACAGAACGACGGGGAGAAACCGAATCCCTCGTCGCGGAAATCACCCGCCTTTCGTCGGAGCGCGAGTCCCTTGCCGCCGCAACCGCGGAGGCTCGCGAAAGCGAGGAGAAGTTGCGATTCCGCGTCGATTATCTCCAGAATCAGATCGAGAAATTCCACACGGAACTCGCCGACCGCGAGGCGCTGCGGGCCGATCTCCAGAAGCTCCGCGGCGAGCTCACGACCACCCGCTCCGAGAAGGAGACGCTTGATGCCGAGCTGGCCCGCCTCGACGCCGCTACCGCCGAGCGCAAAGGCGAGATCGAGAACCTTTCCACCGAGATCGCGGGGATCACGGCCGAGCGCGACAACCTCGCCGCCGCTACCAAACAGGCGCGTGACGCCGAAAAAGGTCTTCTGGCACGGATCGAAGACCTCCAGGGCCAGGTCGAGGCCTACCAAGGCGAAATTGCCGATCGCGACGCCCTGCGCGCCGACCTTGAAAAACTGCGGGGCGAATTCCGTGACGCCCGCGCCGAAAAGAAAGCGCTGGAGACCGACCTTGCCAGCGCCGCCGACGCACTCGCCCAGGCCAAGGCCAACCAGGACGAGGCCGAGGCCGCCGCCGTCAAGGCCCATCAGGAGCGCGAGGCCGTCGCAACCGAAATCTCCCGTCTCGAGATTCGCGCCGCCGAACTCGGCGAGATCGCCGAGCAAGTGAACCTCCGCGAGGCCGAACTCGGCGAGTTGGGAGAGCGCCTGCAAGAACGCGAGGGATCCTTGAAGGGATTGGCCGAGCGGCAAAAGGCGGTGGAGGCACAAATGATCGAAAGCCGCAAGGCTTACGCGGATCTCAAGGCCATGGAGGACAACCTCCGCGCCGAGGTGAAGGACCTCGATGCGCTTTCCACCAAGAAGCGGCAACTCGACGAGAACATTTCCCGACTCCGCGAGGAAATGGCCGACGCCGAGACCCAAGCCGCCGAACTCGCCCGCGTCCGGGAGGAAATCGGAAACAAGGAGAGCGCCGTCGCCAAGGCGAAAGCGGAACACGCCAAGCTCTCGGCCATGAACGAGACGCTTCAGGAGGAGATCGAGGCGGCTGCGGCACGAAAGGATTCCCTCGCAGGGGAATACTCCGCCCTCAAGGCCCGTGCCGGGGAAATGGAGGAACTTCGGAAAGCAAACGCCGCGACAGAGCAACGCACCGTTGAATTGAAGGGCGAATGCGAATCGGCGATGGGGGAACGCGATACCCTCCTCGCGGAAATGGAAACGCTGCAGGCGAAGCGGAACGAGACGGCCCTTGAGGTTTCCAAGCAGCTCGACGAGATCGACCAGCTTTCGGATGCCATCAAACCGCTCAGCGCCCGCAAGACCGAGCTCGCGGCCGTGGAGGAACGCCTTCGCGAAGCCTGCGAGGAGTTGGAGGAAACGCGGAGGCAGAACGCCGAATACACGCACGCCGCCACGAAACTGGCGGAGACCCGCACCGAGTTCAGTGACGTGTCCCTCCGCCACCAGAAGGCGCGTGACGAACTGACCGCCGCCGAAGCCGAGCTCGCCGCCGTGCGCCGCGACCTTCGAGGTCTCAACGCCGACTCCCGCCGACTGGCCGAAGTCCGCGAGGCCCTCGAAACGAGCACCGCCGAGCTCGCCCGCCGCGAGGAGGAACTGGCCAAGACCGAAAAACGTTTCAATGCCGCCCAGGCCAAGGCACGCGAGTCCCGGCTCCAGGCCGAAACCGCAGGCCCGGACTGGGGCACCATCCATTCCATCGGCACCGCCGTCATCCGCCGTATCGATCTGCTCGACGAGATGCGCGCGCATTTCGAGAGCCGGGGGGAAGGGACCGTCTGCCAGCAACTCGACATTTTCCATGCCTCGCTCACCGATATCCTTCGCGAGAACCACATCGAGTCCTACGACTTCGCCGAAGACCACGTCATCGAACTCGGCGACCGCGGCCGGATCAAGATCGTCGAAACCGAGGGAAGCGCGGCCGACGGAAAGCAACGCGTTCTTTCCACTCTCCGCCCCGGGTATGTCTGCCACGATGGCGGAAACGAGCCGACCATCCTCCGCAAGGCCGAGGTGCGGGCGACACGGGAATAGCCCCAGGTAGGGTCCGCCTGACTTCCTTCCTCCCGAATGCCCGAACACGTTGGAATCGACCTTGGCACAACGACCTCCGGCCTGGCATGGATCAAGGACGACGGCACGCCGGAGATCGTTCCCAATAGCGACGGCGAGCGCCTGACGCCCTCCGTCGTTTACTTCGACAAACACGAGAAGGTGAAACTCGTCGGCTCCGCCGCCCGCGACGGAGGCGATCCGGGGCGTACCGTGTTCCGGATCAAGGACCGGATGGACGATCCGAACTACTTCTTCGAGATCGACGGCGAGAGATGGACCCCGACCGAGATCTCCGCCTTCATCCTTGCGAAGCTCCGACGTGACGGTTCGAACCTCATCGGTCCCATCGACAAAGTCGTCATCACCGTCCCGGCGAACTTCAACGAACTCGCCCGGAAGGCGACCATCGCCGCCGCACGCATCGCGGGAATGGAAGTGACCCGCATCGTCAATGAGCCCACCGCCGCTGCCCTCTATTACGCCTACCGCGAGGATATCTCCGGCCGCGTCATGGTCTACGACCTCGGCGGCGGTACCCTCGATGTGACCATCCTCGAAATTGGCGGGAACGGGAACGTGCGCATCCTCACCTCCGAGGGCGCGCGTCGACTCGGTGGAAATAACTTCGACGAAATCCTTCTCGCCATGTACGCCGATCAGTACCGCGACATTACCGAAGCCGAACTCTACTCCGACGAGCGCGAGCGTCGCCGGTGCCTTCACGCGGTCGAGGACGCGAAGAAGATGCTCTCCAAGCTGCGCACCGTCACCGATACCGTGGGAAACCGTCAAATCGGCCTCGCCCGCATCGAACTGGCCCGCGAGGTCTTCGAGGACGCCGTGGCCGGTCTGCTCACCCGCACGCTCATGCTTGTCGAGCAGGCGCTCGACTCCGTCGGTCTCGCGCCCTCGGACATCGATCACGTCGTCCTGGTGGGCGGCAGTACGCGTATCCCGAGGGTGCGCGACGTGCTGGCGCGGAAGTTCGGCTTTGCCCCGCTTTCCTGCGGAAACGTCGACGAATGTGTGGCCCAGGGGGCGGCCCTCTTCTCAAAGCACGCTCTGAGCGTCACCGAGGTCTGCAACCAGAGCTACGGCATCCTCGCTCTCCTCGAGAATCCGGAAACCGGCGAACAGCGGGTGCGCAACTCGATCATCATCGCGAAGAACCGCACCATCCCCTGCTCGCACACTCAAACCTATCTCACCAGCGAGGACGACGAATGCGTCATCGTGATCGACGTCACCCAGGGCGAGGATGAGGACCCCCGCTACGTCGACATCATCGGGAAGCTCACCCTCAAGGTGCCGCCCGGTCGGCCCGCCGGCTGCGAGGTCACCGTCACTTACTCGTACGACGAAAACCAGCGCGTCCGGGCCTCCGTCCTCGACCACCTCTCCGGAAAATCCACCGAAGTTGACATTGATTACCACGGAAAGGGCGTGCTCAACGAAAAGCAGATCGCGCGCAAGTCCTCGCTCCTCAGGCAAATCCGCGTCGAATAGGTCATCCCCAAACCCCCCGATGTTTTCCTTCTTTCGCCGAAAAAAGAAATCCGCGGCGGCGGCGCCATCCCCGCTGCCCCCGATGCAGCCGGAGTTTCCCGTCGTGCCAGCGGCTTCGCCCGGGCCCGAAGCCGTCCCCTTGCCCGCCGGGAGCCTCCTGCTGGAAGTCACCGCCCTTCTCGCACGTTCCCCCGAGGAACTTTGCGAGATCGAGCCGGGCATGGGCCGGGAGGAAATCCACGCCATCCTCGCGAAACTCTTCCGCCGCCACAACCGCGCCGCCTCCAGCCTCGACGAACAACTCCGCGCCGAAGCCGAGATCATGCTCCAAGCCATCGTCGACATCCGGCATCGCTACCTCGACGCGAAACCCTAGCAGAGCGGGGACGCCCGGAGCGAGGCTTGCCCTGCAACCGCTCCCATTGCGCGTGATCCCTCAGGGTTTCCCTGCGAAGGAGGAACGGCGAATTCCTCGCTCTCGACATTCACTCAACATTCCCTGGGACAACCGCCTCCCCAAGGCAGCCGTCGTCGCCATGAATAGTCGATAGACCGCACCGACGCTTTCAACGCGAGATACCGGCTAGATCTAAGGAAAGATGAATCCGATTCAGATTCGATACCAACGGCACGAGCTTCGCCGTCAAGCCGGTGTTCCGCCGTCTTTTTCCGTCACTTCGACCCTGCTGAAGTGGGATCGGAGACGATAAAATGGGGTTCATCTCACCGGAGTGAGGGTAAAATCCTTGATCGTCACCCCGCGACTCCCTTGCTTGAGCTCGAATTGGAGGGTGTTTTGTCCCTTCTCCAAGGTGACTTCGACCGGCGGGGTTTGCTCCCACATGCCAAGGGTGTAGGGCACGGCGATTTCGACCGGCTGTTTGGCCAGGTTTGTCCTGAAGAGGAATTTCTGGCCCTCCTGCACCGTGACGACGCGGGCGCTCAACGCATATTTGCCACCTTGCGGGGCATCGAAGGCGTATTCGGCGTTGAAGCCCCCGAGGCAGTGCAACTGCATGCCTCCCAGATAGCTCTTCATGGCGGCCGCCTTACCGGCGGATTTGCCGTTGGCCACCGCCGGAATGCTGATCGCGCCGTTCTTGACAAGCACCCACTGCTCCGACGCCGAGACAGACGTCGACTCCACTTTTTGTTTCTCCTCCGGTTCATTGGCCTCGGCGAGTTCCTGGCCAAGAGGGCCCAATGGGACCGCCTGGGACGCGAGGACGACGGCCTGGTAATGGCCCGTGCTACTCCAGAACCCGCCGGGCACATTCCTGCGATCATTATAGGCCTCCTCGCCGAGAATCCGGCTGACCCAGCGCGCCCGCAACACTTTCAGGTAATCCCGGGAATGTTCGCGTGCCTGGCTATCCTCCAGGAACTGCGACCCGCTGAGCGGCGCCTCATCCTTGTCCCACCAACTGTGCTCGAAACCGGCCCCGAGATTGACCACCCAGCCTTTCGGGGTCCAATGACTTACGGCGGCGTGTTTGTGCTGTGTGACACCCCAGACCGGAATCCCAAAGCTTTGCAGGATGAATCGGCCGAAGAACGCCCGCCGACCGCATACCCCGCCATCCTTGATGATATTCTGGTATTTATGCAGTGACGGGAGGTCATCCTTCACATTTTGCGAACCGTAGGGGACTTCCGTCCTGACAGTCGAGGCATAGCGCCAGCCATAGTCGGGATTGGAGATGTGGTCGGGTCGATAGTTCCGCAGCATCTCGCGCCCCCAGGAGAGAATCTGATCCGGCGCATCGCAGTCGACGACCATCCGGAGTTCCCAGGTATCGAAGTCCTTGAAAGCGGGATCCAATTCCCCGGCGAGAAAGGCCTTCTCGTAGTGAAGATAGCGCTTTACAGGATCGACGGTGGCCGGGGCATTGGTCTCGTCCTCCCGACTGGATTGCCCGATCGGCAGGGCATGCTCCAGGCTAATGGCGAGAGCCAGCCGCTGAAGGACGCCGTCACTGGCTTTCGGGCTGGCCTTCCGGATCGCCGCGTAAATCTCCGTCGCCCGACCATACCTCCCGAATTTCGCACCGCCCGCGACGAGCATGTCCTTCATCAACGGGCCGGCGGCAAGGAGTTTCTCCACCAAGGCCTCGTTGTCGCCGCTCTGCTGGGCGAACTCCGCCAATCCGCGGGGCGTCGCTTCCGTCAGCACCGCGGCCGGGACGAGTTTCGCGTCAAGGGCGTCGCTCGACAGGAAGGGATCCAAGGATGCCAGTAGGGAATGAACCGCATCCAACTCGGCGGCCCGTGCCTTGGCCAGGGTCGCCTGGGCCGCCTCGCTCGCCTTTTTGAACTGGGGTTCGTCGATTTTCGCCTTGTCATACGCCGCCTGACGTTCCTTGAGTGCCTGGATTCCGTCTTGCTTGTTTGCTTCCCACTTGGCCAGGTCCTTCTTCGCCGCCTCGCGTTCGGCATCGGTGGTAGCCTTCTTCAGCGCTGCCTGTGCTTCCGCGATGCCTTTCTCCGCGCCGCCGATCCACTTGCCCTTCGCGTGATCGACCAAGCCTTTCGCCGCATTGACTTTGCCGAGGTTTTTTTGCGCCGCCTCGAGCTCCGCCGTCGCGTTGTCGACGGCTTCACGGGCACGTTGGACAGCGGCTTTCCCAGGCTCGTTCACGGAGGGCAGGGCCTGGGTGATCTCCGCCCGCAGGGCGGCGAGGGCGGCCGCATAGCGCGCCTCCAGTGTTTGCCCCGCGGCAGTCAACGGCGCGGTCGGTTCCGCCGGTTTCGCCTGCGCGGAAACGCCTCCGCCTCCGAGGGCCATCCCGGCCGCGAGCAAAATGATACGCAAGGGAGATCCGACCTTCAGATTGGCGGAAACGTTGGATTTCAGGGTTCTTTGCATTGCTTGGAGAAGGGTTTCCTGTTTAGGGGGTCGCTGGCTCAAGAAAGGGGATGCCGGCAACCAAATGGAACACCGGGGTGCCCAAGGATAGCCGAAAAGAGAGTGCCGCGCACGCCCCGACCCGATGAGGGAAAACCAGCGACAGTTCTCGGGCCGCCCTCCGCGTCCCCTTACTCGACCCGGAGGATGCCGCGCATGAGCAGGGTATGGCCGGGGAACGTGCAGACGTAGTCGTAGTCGCCGGGGGTGGTC
>JAHEDC010000629.1 GCA_024641425.1 Verrucomicrobiales bacterium
TCGGCCCCCTTGCGGGCCGTGCTCGGCTTCGCCGCGCTGATCGCGACACAGGCCCCCGCACGGGAGGTCAGCCCCGTCTTCACCCCGTCGATCTTCATTTTCCCGAGCAGCTTGTTCGTATTCTTCATGAGAAACCTTTGTTTCTGCCCGCCGCGGATCACCGAGAGTTTCCGGCTTCCCTGCGAGGCGTAGAACGTGTAGCTCCCCTTGCTCATCGCATAAATGGAAAGACGCGCGATATCCGCCGCCGTCGAATAGGGCGGCGACTGCGCGCTGTCGAGACCGTGGGGATTGGTGAACCGGGTATTCTCACAACCCTGCTTTTCCGCGAGATAGTTCATCTGCTTCACAAACTCCGCCACAGGATCGGCCCCACCGGTACGCGCTATCAGATCACGGCCGACGTGAGCGGCCAGCGCCAGCGCGCATACGTTGTCCGAACCTGCGATCGCCCCGTAGAGCGCGTCCCGAATGCTGAGCTGATCGCCGGGCTGGAGCCCCAACGGGTTTGCTCCGCCCGCCGTTGCGGCGCTCGGGGGAACGACAATCATCTGACCGGCATTCCCCTGCGACGCATCGAGCCAATCCAGAACCACCATCGCGGTGGCGATTTTCGTCAGGCTGGCGACCTGGCGGCGCACCGTCGGATTGTGAGCCGAGATGATCTTGCGGGTGTAGAAATCAACGACCATATAGCTTTGCACGGCCATCGGCCCCTGTCCCCCCGGCGTCGCGCCGCCGGGTTGTTGGGCATTCAGGCGGAGATCCACACAGGAACAGAGAAGCACGAGACTGAACAACAGCACGCGTGAGAAGAGCATTTTCATCGGGAAGGCACTACCGATCATCGGATTAGGCGCAACTCTAGACGCCTCCACCCGATTGGCAAACAGGAATTCCCGCTCGCGGGCTCGCTAGAGGCGCCTTGGATCGGCGGCGATCCCTTGCCCGGACAGGCGCCCCTTCGGCGACGCCATGTCAGCAAAGGTTGCGGCAAATGCCTCGCCGAGGGCTTCCCAATCCTCCCCTCTCGTTTGCCACCCGGCGCTGACGCGCAGGACGCGCTTCATCGTCGGAAAATCGACTCCCATCGCCTGCAAGGTATGGGACGGCCCCGCGTCACCACTCGAGCACGCAGATCCCGTGGAGACCTGAAAACCGAGCCGATCCAGCCGGGTGAGCCAGCGCACATGCTCGAAATCCGGCATCGCAAGCAAGGTCGTGTTCCAGAGCCGCGGGGCTTTTCCCCCGACGATTCGCGTCCCGGGAACCACCTTGCACACCTCGCGCTCGAATTGATCCCGCTCCAATCCAATGCGCTCCGCGCATCGCCGGCTCTCACCGTCGGCCCACTCAAGGGCAGCGAGCATCGCCAGCACCGCAGGGACATTCTGCGTCCCCGCGCGGCGGCGAAATTCCTGGGGGCCCCCGTTCTGCCCCGCGTAGGCATCGTTTTCCGAGGCGATCTTGAGAAACCCACAGCCCTTGGGACCGCCGAATTTGTGCGCGCTGCCCGTCACGTAGTCGCAATCGGAGGCGAGACCCCCAACCGGCAATTTCCCGATCCACTGCGTCGCATCAGTGTGGAGAACGATACCTTGGGCGTGGCAGCGCGCTGCGATCTCCTTCCAAGGCTGGAGCACTCCGGTCTCGTTGCACGCCGCCATCACGGAAACGAACCTCACGCCGCCGCCCCCGAGAATTCCGTCAAGGGCATCCAATCGCACCCTGCCCTCCTCGTCGACCGGAAGTTCCAGGCGGCGCTCTGCCGGAAAATACCGTTGGGCAGGTTCGCGCACGCTGGGGTGCTCGATTCCGGAGATCGCGATTTTTCCCTCCGGCCAACGTTCCGCGGCCCACGCCATGAGCGAGTGGTTCCCTTCCGTTGCCCCCGAGTTGAAGAGGATCTGTTCGGCCTCGCATCCGAGGTAGTCCGCCAGGACTCCGCGCGCGTCATTCAACGCGATGTTCGCCTCGCCGGCGGAACGATAAAGACTCGAAGGATTGTGCCAGCGTGCGTTGTTGGCATCGAGCCACGCCTCGCGCGCGGAGGGGCAGAGGGGCGTCGTCGCATTATGGTCGAAATAAACGGCCATCGGCGCCTATTCCGCTTTCTTGTCCTCGGACACGGCAGGCGAAACGATCTCGATCGAATCGTACCAGATCGGGAGACCGGCGTAAGGGGTTCCCCAGAGCGATGCCTTCCCCTGTCCCGGCGCCGCATCGGTTTCCAACGCGATCGCCGGTTCGGCAGGCGCTTCCCCATCTTCAGGCCAGACACGGCCTTCGACGATCCATTTGCCGTCCTTCTCCCTGATCTCCAGTTTCAGCACGTTCCAGACCTCGCTCTTCCACGCGAAGGGAACCGATTCCACCACTTCCTCGTTCTTGACGAGTTCGAGCCTATCGGCGGCGGCCGCCACCCGCAACCGGTAGCCGGAAATCCCGTGCAGCCCGATGGCAAACCGCGGAGCGCTCCGCCGCTTTTTGTCTGCTTTGACCGAGGCCTTCACCGAACCCGCCCCCTTGAAGGAAGGGCCGAGGATCACCGCATCCTCCGCTAGCGGATCCTCCTTCAATCTCAGCACTTTCCGGCCCTCAAGCTCCTCCACCGTAAAGACCCCCTCGATCTCCATCATCCCCTGCGGCAAAGCGCCGAGCTCCGAGGACTCGAAATCCTGCTTGAATGTGGCGGTGTCCCCCGCAAACAGCGGGAGGACGCCGAAGAGCGCAAAAAGGACGGTGATGATACAAGGCTTTTTCATTTCCCCTTATTGTGGCCCAGCTTCGTGGAATTTCCAACTCCCCTTGCGTGCGGCCGTGCTCCACCCATCGTGCGCGCCGATCCGGCATTCGTCGGCACGACTGGCCTCATTCCCCCCTTTATTTCCTTTTCGACGAGAGGCACTATCCCCTGTCCTAATCGCCATCGGAAAGGGAGCGGAACATCCTGCCTTCCGGCAGGCCCAAGGGAAAGCAAGGATCACGGCGGCCCTGATTTTCGGATCGCTGCCGGGAGTCCGCTCCCGCAGACTAAAAAAGCCCAGAACTCTCGTGATCCGTGCCCGAGCGTCTTCCACACGGGGACTTCCAAAGTTGGCCTCCCCGGAGCAAAGGAGGGGAGGCGCGTTGCCGAGCCCCCGATTGCCGTGCGGCTCGAGGACCAGGGCAACGCGACCAGGCCGTTCCGCAAAAACCACCTCGGCGACCGTGGCGCGATTCTTACCGCC
>JAHEDC010000161.1 GCA_024641425.1 Verrucomicrobiales bacterium
CTCGCTTGGCCTCGGCGAGTGGCCGTCCGAGCGATGCGGTGGAATGGCTGGGACAGGTGCTGCGCTGCGACGCGCTGGACTTCCCGTCCTCGGCGCTGCTCCGCCGGAATCCGGATTTTTCTGCGGCACGGGAAAAGGAGCCGACCGCGTTCGGGATTCTCGCCTCCCGTCTCGAAGCACTGGAAAGCCTGAGCGGAGTGATGGCGGCGGCGCGATTGTTGACGGAAGGTTCCGATCCCCTCGACGCATGCAAGGACTTACATGGCCACCTCGCCGGAATCGCATCGTCGACCCTCCGGGCGCATATTCTGGCGGCGACGATCCTCGGGCTTCGCCTGAGCGGAAAGGACGCGGCGATCGGGGACTTGGTAGCGAAATTCGAGGCGATCGGGACGACGGAAGCGCTCAGGGCAAAGCTGGGCAAGGATGCGCTGATGGATTCCTGCGGGGCCTGCAACGGACAAGGCATCGACCTCGCACAGAACCGCCGTTGCGTGAAGTGCGGCGGCACGGGGGTTTGCGGTTTTGAATATTGCCGAAAGGGGATTCGTTTCTCGCCCTTTGACCGGAACTACCGCGAGCGCCCGAAGTGCGGCGATTGCCGGGGAACCGGCGTCTGTCGCTACTGCAAGGGCCGGGGGAAACTCACGTGTTCCGTCTGCGATGGAAGCGGACGGGGCTATTCCAAGGCCCGCATCGAAGTCGCCTTGAGGTCGGTCGCCTCCGAGACGCTGGCGCTCGCGGAGAGTGAACGGAATACGTTTCTGGAACGAGTCCGGCGCTTGCCGGTTCGTTGAGGGACAGGTATCGGCAAGCGGTATTTCCTTGGCCGGAACGGCGTTTGCCCTTGACGGAACGCCACGATTCTGGGACGAATCGACGGATCTACTCTCTACCTTTTTCCACCATGAAGCTTTTGTCCAAACTCGGAGTCGTCGCCGTTGTCCTTTCCTTTTCATCCGCAGTGGCGGATGATGCCTCGGAAAAGGGCCTTGCCATTGCAAAGGAGGCGAAGGGCCGGGATACCGGCTACCAGGACTTCACCGTCAACGTGACAATGACGCTGAAGAACAAACAGGGCCAGACGAGCGTGCGGAAGATGGATGTGAAGACGCTTGAAGTCCCCGGCACGGGAGAGAACGCGCTCATCGTCTTTTCCGCGCCCGCCGATACGAAGGGGACGGCACTCTTGAGTTATTCCTACAAGGACGCGGCGAAAGACGACGATCAATGGCTCTTCCTTCCTTCGGTGAAGCGCGTGAAGCGGATCGCGTCGGGGAACAAGACCGGATCGTTCGTGGGAAGCGAGTTCTCGTACGAGGATATCAGTCCCCAGCAGGTGGAGAAATACACCTACAAATACCTCCGTGACGAGGTGCTCGCGAAGGTCGATTGCTTCGTCGTCGAACGGTATCCCGTGGACAAGAAATCCGGTTACACCAAGCAGGTCTCCTGGCTCGACAAAGCCGAGTATCGCCCCTACAAGGTCGAGCTTTACGATCGGAAGGACGCGAAAGTCAAGACGCTCCTCATCCTCGGCTACGACCAGTATCTTGGGAAATTCTGGCGTCCGAAGAAATCCTACATGCTCAACCATCAGACCGGAAAGAGCACGACCTTGGAATTCGAGGGCTATCAGTTCCGCACCGGTCTCAAGGCATCGGACTTCGATCAATCGGTTCTCGAAAAACTCCAGTGAAGGGGATGCGTCGGCTGAGTGCTGTTTCGGCGTTGCTCGTTTGCGCCTTTCTCTCGGCGCGCGCGCAGGATATCCGGGATCCCGCGCCTGAGGAAGCCGAGGCTGAGGCGACGCCGAACGGGGAGGTCGAAATGAACGGGGAAGAGGAGGAATTTCCTCCCGGGGAGGTGGATGCCGACGCGGCTGAGATTCCGGCGGATGGGACGGGCGAAGAGGTGGTGCCCGATGTGCCCGAGATTCCAGAAGAACCGGGAATGGCGGACGACGCGTTGATCGCGCCGGAAGACGCAGGCGCCGCCATGGAGATGGACGAGAGCCTACTTTTGCAGGAATTCGGAGATTTCGATCTGGAAGCAACTCCACCCACGGAGGCCACGAGTGCCGATTCCGCGGTCGAGTCTGATGCGAGCGCGACCGAGGAGCCCGCCCCGCCCGAGCCGGAATCGCCCTTCGATCTCGGTGGCTTCGTGGGGCTCGAATACCGGCAGTATTTCAAGAGTCCCCAGGACCCCAGGCAGCCCGATTTCGACTTCAGTCTCGTGATCAATCCCGAGTTTTCCCACGAATGGAAGGGCGAGCGCCGGAACGTCCTCAATTTCTCGCCTTTCTACCGCTGGGACCAGGAGGACGACGAGCGGACGCATTTCGACGTGCGCGAGTTGAACCTCCTCACCGTGGGGGAACGCTGGGACTTGCGGGTGGGCGCGACGAAGGTCTTCTGGGGCGCGACCGAAGCCGTGCATTGGGTCGATATTGTCAACCAAAGTGATCTCGTCGAGAACCTCGATGGCGAGGACAAACTCGGCCAGCCGATGGTGAACCTCAACCTGCAGACGAATTGGGGAAATGTGAGTCTTTTCGCATTGCCCTACTTCCGTGAACGGACCTTCACCGGTGCCGCCGGGAGGCCTCGCACCCTTCCCCGCATTGATGGGGACCGCGCGGTCTATGAATCCGCCGCGCAGGAGTGGCACCAGGATTTCGCGGCGCGGTGGAGCAAGAGTATCGGAGGTGCGGATGTCGGGCTTTCCTATTTCTACGGAACGAGTCGTGAGCCGACCTATCTTCTTGGTTTGGACAAGGGAGAAACGGTGCTTCTTCCGTATTACGAGATTATCCAACAGGGAGGGCTTGACGTGCAATGGACACTCTCCGACTGGCTCCTCAAATTGGAGTCCGTGTATCGCACGGGGCAGGGGGATGAGGATTTCTTTCTCTTCGCGGGCGGCGTTGAGTACACGTTGCACGGTATCTTCGGCTCGCAAGCTGACTTGGGCCTGATCGGTGAGATGCTTTACGATACCCGGGGAAACAACGTCCTGAATCCCTACGAGAACGATATCGCCGTCGGATTCCGCCTTGCGGCGAACGATCTCCGGGACATCACGGTGCTCTGCTCGGCGATTACCGATTTCGACGACGGCTCCACGGTTCTCAACATGGAGGGCAGCATGCGCATGGGCGAGCATTGGAAGCTGGTCATGGAAGCGCGGGGGTTCGCCGCGATTCCGGCCGATGACTTTCCCCTTAATGGCTTTCGCAACGATCACTATGTGCAGATCGGGCTGGAGCGGCATTTTTGAGGGGGCAAGCAGGCGGGGAATCGATGGGGCAGGGCGCAGGGTTGAGTCGCGATTCGGTCTTGACCTCGCGACGCGTGGAGGGTTCATAGAGAAGGTAAGATGATTCATACTTTACGCGAACTTCTGCTGACCTACGCGCGAGCCACTAATACCGGGGACAGAACCCGCATTGAGGAGGAGATTTGGAATCAATTCGGAGCGGAACGCACGGTCTTGATTTGGGATATGTCCGGATTTTCGGTGCTGACCAGGAGCCATGGGATCGTGCATTATCTTTCGATGGTTCGAAGAATGCAGGAGGCGACGCGTCCCATCGTTCACGAGCACAAGGGAGCGATCGTGAAGTTCGAGGCCGACAATGGTTTCGCCGTATTCCCGGAGCCGGAGAATGGCCTTCGGGCGGCGATTGCGATGAACGAAGTCTTTGAAATCGAGAACGCCAAAATTCCCGACGCCTTCGATATCCGCGTGAGTTGCGGCCTCGATCACGGGCGGATCATTCTTCTTGATGGTCAGGATTTCTTTGGCGAGGCCGTCAATGTCGCCAGCAAACTGGGCGAGGACATCGCGTCCGCCGGAGAGATCCTCGTTTCACGAGCGGCGATGAAACATCTGCCGGCGGGGCATGAATTCGAAGGGGATCAGCTCCGTTTCACAGTGTCGGGGCTGGACCTCGACGCAACGCGAATTCGATGGGGGCGGCGGGAATAGAGGCGCGCGATGGGTGAAGTTCGGGAGGGGCCGGAAATCGTGTCGGGTGACGGGGAAAAGGGCTGGATCGCCGACCGCCTACTTTGCGATCAGTCGGATGCGGCGGATATCCATGACGGCGGCGTTGGACTTGTTGCGGGGGCGGATTTCGAGGCGGTGGATCCCGGGCTGCGAGATCTCCAGCGTGCCGATCTCGCGGGCCCGCCAATTCTGAAAGCCGCCGGTGTCCTCGACGGTGAAGGTAAGCTTCTGGTCTCCAAGGAGGACATCGACTTCGCTGCCTCCGTTGCCTCCACCGCAGCCCTGGGTAATCTCGACCGTATACGTGCCCGGGGTGGTGGCGGTGAGGTTCCAACTGGCGTAGTCGGTTGGAACCGTCCAATAGCCGAGGCAGCTTTTCTCCTTCTTCGGCTCGTAGCGGAGCCTTACGCCGTGGATCGTGGCCTGGCTGGAATCGAGTTCGATGGTCTCGGCTCCTTCCTGAACGACGGGTTTGCCTTCGGGAGCGGGTCTCAGCGTGAGGGCCTTCAGGTTCATGACCGCGCCCCCGGTTTTGCTCACGGGGTGGACTTTCAGTTCGCTCGTCTCCTCGGCGACGTAGAGGGCACCAAGGTCGACGGTACGGTAGCGGTACCAGTTCCCGGTGGAATCGAGCTTCGCGGTGAGGGTGACTCCGGCGACGGTCACCTCGATCTCGGAGGAGCCGGAGGCGAGGGAATAGGTGAGTTCGGCGACGTATTGGCCGTAGCGGGTCGGAGCCAAGGGCCAGCTCACGGTGTCCTCGACCTTGCTCCAGAATCCAATGCGGTGGCTGCCGGGATGGGATTCCAGTTTGGCGTTGGTTCCTTGGACGGCGGCATCGAGGGCCGAGAAAACGAGGGTGCCATCGGGATACTGGACGGATTTCTCGGCGGTATCGAGCAGGATGGTTGCGGGGCGCTCCTCTCCCTCGGGCGGGAGTAGCTTGATGGAGGTCGCGTCGGTGTTGAACTCGATTCCAAGCCGGGTGTCGCCGAAATAGGCGCTCGTGATATTGGCGAATGGGGTGGGTAGGTCGATGCTACCATCCGGCAAACCGCTCGCGTCCAGGACGAGGCGATCCGGGACGCCGGGATCGGGCGTGACGGGAAAGTCGGCGGCAACAAGGAGCGTGGCGGTGAGCGCGAAGGGAAGGAATGAAAAGCATTTCATGGTAAGGCGAGGATGTCGGCGATTGTATGGAGGGCGTTGCCTTCAAGCTGGTTTCCGATATAGAGATAGGAGGGTTGCGCGGCGGGGCGGGATTCGAGATCGTGGACGAGATTCTTGAGGGCCGCGCGGGCTTCGGTATCGATCTCATGGATTTGATTGAAAGGCGAGAATTCGCGATCCGCGAACTCGAAGGCCCGTCCGGGTGTGAGGAGGAAGCGCGCGGCGGTGAAGGGATTCTCCCGGTGCGGATGCAGGACGAGTTGTTCGGCGACCGAAGGCATGTGCGTCCACTGGTTGTAAATGTGGGCGACACCGTGCTTGCCAAGCACGTCGAAGTATTCTGGATGGAGAAGATTCGCGTTCCGGACCTCGACGCCGTATTGCCAGTCATCGGGGATATTGGTGAAGAAATGGTCGAGGGCGGCCACGAAGTCACGCCCATGCTCGAAGTCGGTGGCGTGAAAATGAGAGAACTCGAAGACGAGCATGCCGACTTTGTCGCGGATGCGTTCGAGCTTCCGGAGAAAGCCCATATTGAAGAACCCGGCGCTGAGGAAGTAGGTGTTCAGGGTGCCCCGGCGGCGTCCGAAATCGGCGTGGTCGGGATAGGTCTTGATCGTGACATCGTCGGGCACCTTGAAGGTAAAACGGAAATCGTCGGGCACCTGCGCGGCAAGGGCATCAAGGGCCTCGTTCTTCGGGATGCGATAGTAAGTGGCATCGACGCAGACGGTCTTGAAGACGCGGGCATACTCGGCGAGGCAGTTGCGCTTGAAGCGGGCCTTGGAAAAGTGGGTGCCCCAGAGGTAGTTGTCCTCATCATAGAGCACCCCGCACCAGCCGGGATATTTCCAGGACGTGGTGCCGACGTAAAGCCGCCCGTCCCGGGCGAGACGTTCCAAACGGCTGGCGATGGTGGCGGGTTCGAAGAGCATACGGAATCACCTCTCCTTCAACGACGCGGGTGATTCGCGTAGTGATAGGGATTTCGCGAGCCGGGGTCAACGCCGAACTGGCGGGATTTACCGCATGAACGAGTGAAAGGCGGTCCGATCCGGGAAGGACGGCTACGGGGAATTTGGATTATTTCCTTGAAACCTGTTGAAAAGAGTAATGGCATTACTAATACCAATGCCATGAAGCGCTCAGATCTTCGTCGCATGAGGCAACTCGGTTCTTAAGGTTGCAGCCCTAGCGTTCTTTCTGGGCGGTGCCTTCTCCATCCTCCAGGCTGTTGACGAGGTGCCCGCCTCCGGCGCGATGGAGAGTGCGATAGCGGATGGGAATGCACGGGAACAGCGCGTTTCCGGAACCTCGGAGCTGGCCGCCCTTGAAACCCTCCGCTCCCTCCCCATCGATTCGACCGAACAACAGCGGCAAATCTCCTTCGTCCTCGCGGTGAACGCGGAATGGATCGCCGAACAGGATGCCCGCAGGGTGCGCGCCGTGACCCCGCCGCCGCCTCTCGCGGCACCGTTTTTCGCCCCCCTCGAGGCCGTTTCCAGGAATTCGCCGGAAAAGGCCGAACTCTGTGGGATTGAGAACACCCTCGAAGCGGACCTCGCCGCGCTCCGGACACCGGTCTCGCCCCCGAAACCCTGACGATGCTCCGCGCGGCCTTCCTCGTGCGGAACCGGAGCCTTCTCGCGCGTCAAGCCTTCCTTCGGGACGTCCTCGTCCGCGAGGCGCAAGTCCGGCGCCTCTCCCCCCGGGCTCCCCTCCCACCGGTCGCGGCCGGAGTCCGGACCCAATTTTCCGGAAGCCACGCATCCGAATATCCGTAACTCCATAAAAACCAGTCTACCCGAGAAATCCCGAGGCAGAAGCGGCATCGGCGGCAGGGCGGACTCGACCCGTCGCGGCTCGTCTTCGTCGATGAAAGCGGGCGAAGACCTACATGACGCGGCTGCGGGGCCGCTATCCCCGAGGGCGGCGCCTTAACGGGGCCGCTCCCTGCGGGCGCTGGGAGACCACGACGATGATTGGCGCGGTACGCCTCGACGGAAGCACCGCGTGCATGACGGTCGGGGGAGCGACGGACACGGAAGTCTTCCGCACCTACGCGGAGTGGGTGCTCTGCCCGACGCTGCGGCCGGGAGACATCGTGGTCATGGACTATCTGGGCGCGCACAAGAGTCCGGCCACGCTGCAACTGATCGGGGACGCGGGAGCCGAGGCGAGGTTCCTGCCGGCCTATTCGCCGGACGACAACCCGATCGAGACGATGTGGAGCAAGACCGCGAACCTGCCGCGCGGGGCGGAGGAAAGAACCCCGGAGCAACTCGCCACCGCGATCGCCGCGGCGCTGGAGAAGGTGACGACGAAAGACGCGAGGGGTTTGTTCGTCTCATTCGGCTATAGTTTTATTTAAAATGCTCTAGCGTTTGAGTTGATCTCTGAGCCGGGTCAGTTCCTTGAGGGCGGCTTCGAAATCGTAAACGGAGAGATGGGTGGCGATGCGAGTAATCGCGAACTCGGCAGGGGTGCCCTGAATTTGGGGGAGCAAGGTGTCAAGGTGGCTTTGGGCGTCGAAGTCGTCGTCGCGGAGAAGGTCGGCAAGGCGGTCGAGGGCGGGGACGAGGGTAACGAGGTCCCGCGGGGGAGCGCTTTCCACGTGTGAGGAAGCCGGGGGGCTCTCAGATACAAGCCGGGAAGTTGAGGAGAGGATGCGTGTGAGTTGTTCTTCCATGGCAGGAAGGGCGATTTCGGCGGCGTCGCAGTCCTTGTCCTTAAGAGCGGCGTCGACGGCGGCGGCGGCATTCTGCAGGTCGTTGGCGCCGATATTACCGGCAACGCCCTTGACGGTGTGGGCGAGACGGTGTGCGGTTTCGGTGTCGTCCCTGGCGATGGCGGCGCGGATTTCGTCGATCACCGTTGCCTGGCTGTCGCGGAATTTGAGGAGAAGTTTGCGATAGAGAGCGCGGTTGCCGACGACTCGCTTGAGTCCTGTGGCGAGATCAAGGCCGTCGAGTTGGTCGGGGAAGTCCGGAGATCGGGAAGGGGTTGCGGATGGGGCGGATATCTCCGTTTGATTCGGTGTCGGTTCGCCGGCTGCCGAGGGTTTGAACCAGCGGCGAATGGCGGCGTAGAGCTTCTCGGGATCGATGGGTTTGGCAACGTGCTCGTTCATTCCGGCCTCGATAGCTTTTTCGCGGTCGCCGGCCATGGCGTTTGCGGTCATGGCGACAATGGGAAGGGTTTCGGCGTCGATCTGTTTGCGAATTTCGCGGGTGGCTTCATAGCCGTCGAGTTCAGGCATCTGGATGTCCATGAGGACGCCATCGAACCGGTTCCTGCCGGTGGCAAGGGTGACAGCTTCGCGACCGTTTCCGGCGAGGGTGAAAGTGACCCCGACTTCGCGGAGGAGTTCGCCGGCGACTTCCTGGTTGATCTCGTTGTCTTCAACGAGGAGGACATGAATGCCGGAGAGGTCGATAGCCCCGGTGCCGGTAACTTCGAGGGAGCGTTCGACGCTTTCTTTGTCGATCGCATCGCTGAATGCCTGGGCGATGCTGTCGAAGAGAAGCGAGCTACTGACGGGTTTGATGAGGACACTCAGGATGCCTGCTTCATTGGCCTGATCGGCGAGGATTTCGTTGCCGTAGGCGGTGATCATGACGATGCGGGGCTGGTTGATCAGCTCGGTGGAATCGCGGATGGCACGGGCGGCCTTGAGACCGTCCATTTCGGGCATGCGCCAGTCCATGAGGACGAGGGAGAAGGCATTGGTCTTGTCGGCCTGGACGAGTTCGGCGATGCCTTCGCGGGCGGAAGCGGCGACCGAGACCTCGAAGGACATGGATTCGAGCATTTCCTGGAAGATCTCGCGGGAGCTGGCGTTGTCGTCGATGACGAGGACGCGCATGCCGCGGATGTCCTGGCTGGGGAGGTGGCAGCGCTTCTTGCTGGTTTCGGCAGGGCGGTCGAAGCGGGCGGTGAAGCGGAAGGTGCTGCCTTTGCCTTCTTCGCTTTCGACCCAAATGCGGCCGTTCATCATTTCGACGAGCTTGACGCAGATGGAGAGGCCGAGGCCGGTGCCGCCGAATTTCCGGGTAGTGGAGGAGTCGGCCTGGGTGAAGGGTTGGAAGAGGCGGGATTGTTGTTCCAGGGTCAGGCCAATGCCGGTGTCGGTGACGGCGAATTCGAGTTCGACTTCGTGGTCGTCGGAGCGAATGGTGCGAACGGAGGCAATGACTTCGCCATCCTCGGTGAACTTGACGGCATTGGAGCAGAGGTTGAGGAGGATCTGCTGGACGCGGAGGGGGTCGCCGAGTAGTTGGATCGGGGTATCCGGATCAATGCGGAAGAGGACTTCGAGGCCCTTCTCATGGGCGCGCACGCCGACGAGGCCGGTGAGGTTCTGAAAGACTTCCTCGAGATCGAACTCGATGTGTTCCATGTGGAGTTTGCCGGCTTCGATCTTGGAGAAGTCGAGGATGTCGTTGATGATGCCGAGGAGGGAGTGGGAGGAACGATCGATCTTCTTGAGGAAGTCGCGTTGCTTTGGGGTCAATTCGGTTTTGAGACAGAGGTGCGACATTCCGATGATGGCGTTCATCGGGGTGCGGATTTCGTGGCTCATGTTGGCGAGGAAGTCGGACTTGGCCTTGGTGGCGTCTTCCGCGGCGACTTTGGCGGCGAGGAGATCGCTTTCCAATTCCTTGAAAGCGGTGATGTCCTGGTAGGCGCCGTACATGAAGCGGATATGGTCGTCTTCGTCGCGGATAACTTTGCCGAAGGCGTGCACCCAGACGATCTTGCCGTCGAGGGGACGCTTGTAAGCGTAGGTGGATTCGTAGTGGGGGTATTTCCCATCAATCGCGCCCTGATAACGTTCCGCGGTACGCTCGGCGGTTTCCGCGTTGGCCTCGAGGAGGTGGGCAAACCATTCGTCCTGAAGACGGTAGCGCCCGTCCGGCTTGAGGGGGTCGCCGAGGATGTTGGCGGCTTTTTCCGACTGGTAGTAATGGTCCGGATCGCTGTAATCAATATGCCAGTATCCGCATCCGGTGAGTTCGAGGGCGATGTCGGAGAGGAAGTTGCTTTTGCGGAGGGATGCCTCCGCCTCGCGCCGGGCGGTGATGTCGCGGAAGGCGACGACGGATCCGATCAATTCGCCATTCGCGTCGCGGACGGGAGTGGCGGAGTATTCGACGGGAAAAAAGGAGCCGTCCTTGCGCCAGAGAACCTCATCATCGTGCCGACCGGCGGTGCCCTCGGAGTAGGCGAGGTAGGTGGGGCAATTCTCGACAGGGTAGTGCGAGCCGTCGGCGTGGCTATGGTGGATGAGCGCGTGGATTTTTTGGCCAAGGATCTCTTCATCCTTGTAGCCGAGCATACCGGCGGCGGCGGGGTTGATGAAGGTTACCTCCCCCTGATTGTTGGTGCCGAAGAGACCTTCCCCGACCGATTGAAGGACAAGGCGCATACGCTCTTCTTCCTTGGCGAGGGCGAGTTCGGCTTTCTTACGGTCTGAAATGTCGTGGACGGCGGCGGCTGCCATGAGGCCCTCTGGCAGCTCGAGCGGACAAAGGCTGATCTCGATGAAGAAATCGGAGCCGTCTTTCCTCAAACCTTTCAGTTCGCGGCTTTGGTCGACGAAGTGGCGGTGGGGATCGGAGAAGTAGAAACGGCGATGTCCGGGGTGCCCGGCACGCAGTCTTTCGGGGACGAGGATGTCGATGGATCGACCGAGGAGTTCACCGGAATCATAACCGAAGAGGCGGTCAGCCTCTTCGTTGGAGGACCGGATAACGCCTTCCTCGTCGACAAGGAGGAGGCCGACGGGTGCGGAATCAAGGAGTCTTTTGACGCGGCGTTCGGCCTGCTGGCGCGCTTCGGCCATGCGATTGATGGACTCGACGAGTTCGTCTTGGTCGCTGCGTTTGTCGAGGCGTTTGCTGAAATCACCCTCGGCGAGGGACTGGCAGACATCGGTCATACCGCGGTAGCTGGCGACGAGCTTGTTGAAGCTCCGAGCAAGGCGTCCGGCTTCGTCGTTTGAATGGCTGTCGAGCGCGATGACTTGGGCGAGATTGCCGGTGGCGAGGCTATCGGCGGCGGCAACGGCTTTCTGGATGCGGGCACTCGTTTTGCGGGTGATCCTCCAGGCGAGGAAGGCGGCGATGGCGAGGGCGGCGGCAACGCCAGCGAGAACGCGCCGGGTTTGGGCTCGGATAGGGGCGAGGATGTTGGCTTCGGGTTCGCGAATGATGATCTGCCACCCGCCGGTAGGGACATGGGCGGCGGCAAAGTAACAGGACTTGCCAAGGACGGGGTCGGTGGCGACTTCGAGTTGGGCGTCCGCGCGTTTCCCATGGAGTGGGGCGAAGACGTCGCGATAGGGGGTGTCGGAAAGCTTGAGGGTGCGGAGGTTCCCCGTTTTACCGTCTCTGAGGGGGACGTCGCCGACGGTCGAAGCGACGAAGCCCCCGGCGCGGCTTAAGAGGAAGACATCGATTGCGTCATTCTGCTTGATCGTATCGAGGAAGATAACGATATCGCTGAGAGCGCGATCAATGCCGGCGATGCCCTTGAACTGTCCGTCGATGACGATGGGAAAGGTCTGTTCGACGATCATTTTGCCTTCGTAGACGTAGGGTTCGGTTACTTGGGGAAGGGCACGTCCGGCTTCGAGGAAAAGGTCTTTGCAGCCCTGATAGTAGAGGCTGGTCTCCATTTCGACGAGAGGTTCGAGGACGAGCGCGGTGTTATCCTCCTTGCCCCGGAACCAATAGGGGATGAAGCGGCCTTTCGGGTCAAATCCCAGACCTACGCGGGCGGCTGCCGGGGAGCCGGCATAGGCTTTGTCCTGTCCGTCGGCATCGGGTTCATAACCAAAGTAGGAGCCGGTGAATTCGGGGTAATCGGCGAGAACCTGCCGCGCGAGTTCGCTGGAGCGTTCGCGGTTGCCGAAAAGACC
>JAHEDC010000630.1 GCA_024641425.1 Verrucomicrobiales bacterium
ACATCGCCAACGGAGAAAAGACGCTGATCAAGAAGAACGAAGACAGGCTTCAGGGCCTCATCTTCGACAATGCCGACAAGATCAGGTTGTCGGTAAGGTCCACCCGCTCCGGAGATACAGAAATACTTTCACTGGACGGTGAAAAGCCCGAGGTGGTCTATTCCTGCAACGTTTTCGAAACCTGCAGCCCTTTGCGTTTTGACAAGAGCAACAAGCATTTCTATATGCAGACCAATAAAGGGAACAGGGACTTGGTCCAGCTCGTCAGTTTTGATCCAGTGACCAGGAAGGAAACGCTCATTGAACAGGACCCTGAAGCGAAGGTCGATTTCGGGAACGCAGTTTTCAGCAATGTATCGAACGAACTCATAGCGACGGCCTATGAAGGTGAGCGCACGCGAGTCTATTTCCGGGACAAGAGATTCGAAGCTGATTACAGGTGGCTTGAGAAGAAGTTCCCCGGAATGGACATAAGTTTTGGCGCTTCCACCAGTGACGAAAACATTTGGATCGTGTCAGCATCGAGCGACGTCGAGCCAGCGGAGACCTATATCTTCGACAGGAAGAAGAAGAATCTTGGTCTTCAATACAAGGTCCGGGAAGATCTCCCGCGAAAGGCTTTGGCAGAAATGAAGGCTATCAACTACAAGTCGTCGGACGGTCTTGAGATCCCAGCCTTCCTGACGCTTCCGAAAGGCGTGACGCCAAAGAATCTTCCTTTGGTGGTCTTCCCGCATGGAGGGCCCTGGGGACGGGACAGCTGGGGATATAACGGTTTTGCGCAGTTCCTCGCGAATCGCGGCTATGCCGTGCTTCAACCCAATTTCCGGGCCTCGACCGGTTACGGCAGGACGATATCACCTGGGGAGTCAAACACCTTGTAAAAGAAGGAATTGCGGATCCGAAACGGGTCGGGATAATGGGAGGCAGCTACGGCGGTTATGCGACCCTCGCCGGCGTCACCTTTACTCCAGACACTTACGCGGCCGCTGTCGCTATTGTCGCTCCATCGAATCTGATCACTCTGCTCGAGGCGATTCCGCCTTACTGGGAATCCTTCCGGAACGTCTTTTATCAGAGGATGGGCGATCCAAACAACGAGGAAGGCAAGGCCCAGCTAATCAGGCAGTCGCCGCTGACCCACGCCGACAAGATCAAGACCCCCCTGATGGTCGTCCAGGGGGCCAATGACCCGAGGGTGAACAGGCGCGAATCGGACCAGATCGTGATCGCGCTTCGCGACCGCAATTACCCGGTTGAATACCTTGTCGCCGATGACGAAGGCCACGGCTTTGCGAGACCTGTCAATAATATGGCAATGATCGCGGCCGCGGAGAAATTCCTTGCCAAATACCTTGGCGGACGTTATCAGGAAACGATGACCGATCCCGTCAGAAGACGCCTCGGCGAGATCACGGTCGCCCCGGAGGATGTGAAACTTCCGGAATCGTTGTCCGCAGGTTCGTCCCCGGGCGGCGCGCTGTCGGGAAAATGGAGTATGACCGCGGAAGCGGGAGGCCAGGTCGTCCCGATCTCGGTTCAGATCGATCAGGATGCCGACAATTTCACAGGTTCGATCTCAACACCGTTCGGGGACGGAAAGATCGAGGATGGGAAGCTTGAAGGAAGCAATTTCACGGGCACGATCAAATTGGATTTTCAGGGTCAGCCCCTTCAGTTGACTATGAATGGAAATATGGAAGGAGCGGGGGTCCCCCCGGTAGTATTTTCGGCTTCCAGGGTGAACTGATATTCACCAACTGCCAAGAGAAAGGCGGCCGGGCCGGCCGCCTTCTTTATTTTCCGCTCCTCGGCTGAGACGCATCGGTCAACACGACGAAATCACCGATCCCCTTGTGTTTGGCGGGGTCGAATTTTCTGAAATCCTTTTCATATCGCATCGTAACCACCAGAAACTGCGTCTTCTTCCGGTATTTCTTAAGCTGTTCAGGCGTGCCCAGCCTGCTTTCAGTGTGAAAACCGCCGTTCAAATGGACGACCAGCGGATTGCGGGCCTTCTTCAGGAACCGCGAGATGGAATAGCCCATTGACGCGTCCCAAAGGGTCTGCGACTCGAGAATCTTGTCGATGTTGGAGTTCTCGCCAGACGCCGCAGGCATCTGCGACATTAGTGACCTGAACTTGTCGGTGTACGCCGCGGATGAAACACCGTAAGGAAGCGGCGGAAGGGTGTTCCGGGCTTCCTTCGAGAGGCTGTCCAATGAGTTCCGGCCGCTTCTGGACACCATATTCACATACCTTCGCGGAGCATTGGCCGCAATAACCGCTAGTCGCTTTTCTTTGGCGAACTCGACAAGAGGTCTGTAGTCGGTCTTGTAGTTCTTCCAGGGCCTGCTTGAAGCTAGAAAGTGTTCCTCCGAAATCTGGTCCCGAAGATACTCGTCGACTATGTACTGTACGTCCCTCTCAAACATCTCCATCGAGAGTGCGACGGTGCGTTCTTTTCCAAACCTCGTATAGGCCTCCTTGAAGACCTCGAGCTGGAATGCGTGCCCCACTGCGTCATCGTGATATTCCCCGAGGAACACGACGTCTGTCTCTGAAAGCCTGCCTATGAGTTCGTCAAGCGAAACCTGCCTCCCCTCGCCGTCAAAGATAGTGTAGAGGCTCTTGTCAGTCGTTTGAGCTCCAGCCGTAACTGCCATAACGATCACCGCAGCGAACAACAAAAATATTTTCTTCATAAACTGACTCCGAATCGGAATATCTCAGATTAGCACGAAGAAGCGGCCCGCTACAGCGCAGTCGCGCCGGAGCGGGCCGTTTCCGAACGGATTGCAGCGCCCTAGTCCAACGCTGTATCCAAGAAACAATCGCGGAAGCTGTCGAAGGCGGCTCGCGCGGCGTCGATCATCTTGTCCTCTCCGCCGAACTCTTCAGAATATGAATTGACCGTCCGTCCGAAATCCTTCCACATTTCTCCGGTTCTGGGTCCGTACCCACTGAAAAACGAAGCTCCCGTACCGGGTTCCACACCCAGATGTTCGCGGAGATGCCGGTTAATGATCTGGCCGCCGAGTGTGGCGCCTTCAAGGACGTAAAGGACCCCGAGGCCCGATGCGTGATCCTCGATCGGCGGAATACCGGTCCAGGGTTCGAGCGTCTTTCGCTCTGCGCCCGCGCCAAGGTATTCAAGATCTTCGACTAGCTTAGGCACTTTCCTGCGCTCATCGATAGAATAGCCAACACCCTGCCAGTCAATTTTCGC
>JAHEDC010000631.1 GCA_024641425.1 Verrucomicrobiales bacterium
GCCTTCTCGCTCTGGAGGATGCCGTCGAGGAAGAGATGGAGCGAGACGCGCAGATCCGCCATGGCGGCGGCATCGAAATCGGGGAAGGCCTCGGGGTCCTTTTCCATGTCGGTGCCGTGCTCCATCTCCAGCCAGTCCGCGAAAAAGCCGTGCATTTTCGCCCGCGCCCGCGCGTCGCCGAGCATGCGCCAGGCCTGCTGCGCGACCTGTTCGCGTTTGCCGAGATGACCGCCCTTCGCCGCGTTGAGGAGGGGCTGATCGGGCACCGAGTCCCACAGCGCGAGCGCCAGCCGGGCCGCCACGTCAAAGGAATCCGGCCCGTCATCGTCCGGAATTTCCGGATAGAGAAAGCGCGGCGACTTCAAGGCGAGCAGCACGCAGCGCTTCACGGCCATCGCCGGATCGGGCGCGTCGCGGAACGGACGCTCGATATAAAGCTCGCGCGTCGCTTCGTCGAGCGGACGCCGGAAGGCAGCCTCGCCAAAACGCTCCGCGAATTCCTTCAGCTTCTGCGCCCGCTCAGGAGCGTCATCCCCCACTCCGGCGAAATGCCGGAGCCGTTCGGACACGTAGTTCGCCGCCTCGATAGCCGCGCCTGTCGTCGCCTCGTCCCAGGATTTCGAGACCGCCACCCCGCGCTCGTAGCCGAAACTCCCGTCGTCCGGCGGAAAGTCGGTCGAAACCACACACGTCTCCGGCATATCGACAGGTGCCAGGCATCGCTCCGGCACCGTCTGGAGAACCCCGTGGGGCGGCTTCCACAGCAACTCAACCTTTGCCGCCTTTTCCTTGTACTTGAAGAAATCGACCCGGATCGGATAGGCGCGCCCCCCGAGGAGGAACACGGACGCGCTCGCCTCCCGCAGTTCGTTCCCGGAGCTGACCCACTCGTCGATCAGCGGCGATTCGGTGTCATTCAACCAAAGCCGCGTGCCGTTCAGCGTCTTCGCCGTGAATTCATAGGTCCCCGTCTCCTCCGCGATCAACGATCCCTGCCAGCGCACCGAGAATTGCTCGGTTCCCGGAATCTCCCCGCCATCCGGACTCCCCTCGCCAAAATCAAAGCGCACTTGCGCATCGACCCGCTCGAATTTCCCGCGTTTCTTGTTCTCGTCCCCGTCCTTGTCGCGCGATTCGTCGCGGAAATCCTTCGACCCGAAGTAAGACGCCCGCAGCCCCCGCGCCTCCCCGTCCGGCATCCGTCCCGGCTGGCCCCGGAAACTCCCGACCACATCCGCCACCGAGACCCGGAACTGGTTCACCGTCAGCCGCGAAAGCGCGACCTCAGGCGGTGCGAGCCGCGCCCGGGCTTCGGCGGAGTAAAAGGCATCGTAGATATAATCCGCCACCGCCTTCGCGTCCTCGCCTACGCAGAGATCCTCCTCGTCCTCCGGCATCGTGCGGTCGATCCGTTTCGCGAGCGACGCGCGGGTGCGGTCGCCGTGGAGCGGATCGTCATATTCCCCTTCAACACCTTCACCGTTCGCCCCGTGGCATTCCGCGCACATTTCGCGATAGATCACAGCGCCGCGCGGCTCCTCGGCATAACTCGAAACCGCCAGGCCATACGACGCCAATACAGTGGCTCCGAAAAGGAACCAAGGCGGGCGAGCGGTGGGTATGTCGAGGGCGTAATGCATGGAGTCGAAGACAATACGTCCCTGGAGCCGCATTTCTAACGCCAAAGGTACCACCGGCAATATGCCGTTGCGCCGCTCTCCCATACCGGCGATACTTCAATCCGAGCAATGTTCCGCCAAGCCCAGGCCCTCGCGCTTTTCATCACGATGGCGTTGACCGCGTCCCTCCAGGGGACGGTGGTGATGCAGTGCCTGTGCTCGGGTCGCGTCGTCATCGCCGGTTTCGGGAAAACCGAATGCCCGGTGAAGCGCGACACCACGAAACCGCATTGCCCGAACTGCGCCCGGAAGGCCGCACCCGCCCCGGATAACGAATTCTGCGGCCTCGCCTGCTGGCGCGTCCTCGATTTCGGCGACGGGCAGCCGCTGCAAGGCGCGACCGTGCACGAAACCTCCACCGCCGCACCCTCCGCCCTCCCGGATATCGCCGCCGCTCCCCTCCCCCCGCTCCCATTCGCGCGGTGGAAACCGGTCGCCTCCCGTCCGCCCGACCCACCGGGTCTGCCGCTGACGATTCTCTACGCCTCGCTCCTTCTTTGAGCCCCGGCATGTCTCCGCTCCGGTGTGGCGCACCCTCGCGCCCGCCCTCCACCGTGGATTCGTCCACTCCCTACCCTATGCAGACATGTCCCTTTCCCACCTTTACCAGAAATCCACCGACGCCCCCGAAGCAACGGCCACCAAACCCGCAAGCAGACAGTTCCGCCTTCCGGCCTGGCTTCTGCCCGCCGCGCTGGTCGCCGCCTTCGTCGGGCTCTTCGCCTTCGTCTTCCGCGACCGCCTGATCCCGGCCCTCGCGGTGCGGGTGACGCCCGCCGTCCTGCTCGCCGATATCGAATCGGGGAAGAACGAAGCCGCCGTGTCGGGAACCGATACCGGCCCCGACTTCTCCGCGCCCATGCTCTTCCAGGCCGCCGGCTGGTTCGAACCCGATCCGCTCCCCATCCGCGCCACCGCGCTCACCGACGGGGTCATCGAAAGCGTCCACGTCCTCGAAGGCCAGACGGTGAAGGCCGGCGAATCCCTCGCGAACCTCATCGACGAGGATGCCTTACTCGGCCTCGACGCCGCCGAGCGCGCCCGCGAGTCCACTGTCGCCGAGCATCACATGCACCTCGCGAACATTCCGGCCGCCGAGGCCGAAGCGGCGGCCATCCTCGACCGCATCGCTGCCGCCGAGGCGAAACTGGCGGAGGTGCGGGATCGTTACGAGCGTCTGGCCCCCCTCCGCGACAAGGGCTCCGTCTCGAAGCAGGAAGTCGTGGCGGCCGAACACATCGTGAAAGCGCAGCAGGCGGAGATCAATGCCTTGAAGGGAGACCACCGCGGAGCCCTCGCCAAGGTCGAGGCCATCAAATCGCAATCGAATGTCTTCGAGGCCGACATCGCCGCCGCCGAGGTCACGGTCCGGGAGAAGAAACTCGCCCTTGAGCGGACGGCCATCACCTCGCCCGTCGATGGCGTCGTCCTCGAACTCCGGGCCGCGCCGGGCCAGAAGAAAATGCTCGGGATGGACGATATGGACTCGGCCACCATCGCCATCCTCTTCGAGGCGGGCAAGCTCCAGGCCCGTGTCGATGTTCCCCTC
>JAHEDC010000632.1:0-2045 GCA_024641425.1 Verrucomicrobiales bacterium
GTGGTCGGTGATGATGGTGGGGATGATGCTTCCGTCAGTCACCCCAACCGTCCTGATCTATGCATCAGTCGCCAGGAAGGCGGCAAAGGGCGGCACTCCCATCGCGCCGACCGGCGCGTTTGTCTCCGGCTACATTGCCATTTGGGTTTTGTTCAGCCTTGCGGCTGCCGCGGCTCAGTTCGGACTGGACAAGGCCGCGCTGCTTTCCCCGATGATGGTTTCTTCCAGCCCTTTGCTTGGCGCGGGCCTCCTGGCCGCCGCCGGTATCTATCAGTTCTTTCCCTTGAAGAGATCCTGTCTTGAGAATTGCAGATCGCCTGTCGAATTTATGGCGAAAAACTGGAAAAGAGGGTTCGCAGGCGCATTTCGAATGGGAGTCTCGCACGGGATCTTTTGTCTGGGATGCTGCTGGGCGCTGATGCTGCTTCTCTTCGTGGGAGGGGTGATGAATCTTTTTTGGGTCGCAATAATAACGATATTTGTATTGCTGGAAAAAGTGCTCCCTCTGGGCGATGCCGGCGGCCGGGTTATGGGCGTCGTGATGATCGCGGCGGGCGGAGTGTTTATCTTATTCGGCGGCTCGGGCTGAATCTGAGATGTTCATCGCGAGCCCTTGGGAACGGAGGCACAAATGAAACTCAATGTGACGGCATTCGGACTCACCTGCGGAGTGATCTGGGGGTTGGGACTGTTTTGCCTGACCTGGTGGATAATCGCATTTGACGGAGCAACCGGACAGACAAATTTCATCAGTTCGATCTACAGGGGTTACAACATCAGTCCGGCCGGAAGTATTTTCGGTCTCGGCTGGGGACTCGCGGACGGACTTATCGGCGGGCTGATCTTTGCCTGGCTGTATAACTTCTTCGCCGGAAAGTTTGGGGATTCTGACCGGTGATCGGCGCCCGGTGATAAGCAACCTGCTTAGCCCGCCCATCTATGGGTGGGACGGTGAGCAGGAAGCAATGTTTAGCCCACCCGTTTACGGGTGGGACGACCAGCCCGCACGCATTCCCACCCATAAATGGGTGGGCTAAACGGTGCGGGGCTAAATGGTTCACCGCTCAAGGTCTACTTTCTCGGCGTGTTCTCTCCGATCGTCCATACGACGACGGAACTGGAAAGCCCGAGACCGGAGAGGCGACCGGCCATCATAACGATCATCTCGCCTTCTTCGACCGCGTCATTCGCCAGAAGGGTCTTTTCGCCGAAGGTCAGCATCTCCTCGGTCGATTTGGTCAGCTCCTGGTAGAAAGCGGAAACGCCCCAGATCAAAGCGAGTTGGTTCCTGGCGCGCCAGGAAGTGGTCAGCGCGTAGGTCTGAAGACCCGACCGGAACGAGGACAGCCTTCTGGCCATAAGACCGGACTCCGTGAAAACCGCTATTTTCGAAGTCTTTATCTCCTGGGCGCAATATCCCGCAGCTTTGCAAAGTCCCTGCGATGTCCTTCCGGTCGGTTCCTGTGAGAACTTGATGGATTTCCTGCGGTATCCCGTTGTGATCGATTCTGCCGCTTCTATTATCTTCGCCATCGTCTTCACGCTTTCGACGGGGTGCGCGCCGGCGGCGGTTTCCGCTGAAAGCATCACCGCGTCCGTTCCATCCCAGACCGCGTTCGCCACGTCAGAGGCCTCGGCCCGCGTAGGCCTCGGGTTTTCGATCATAGTCTGGAGCATCTGCGTGGCGGTGATGACGAACTTGTCGTTGGCTATCGACTTGCGGATTATCTCTTTCTGATAGACCGGCACAAGTTCGACGCTCGTCTCTACCCCAAGGTCCCCGCGTGCCACCATCAGGCCGTCCGTCGCCTCGATGATCTCATCGAGATTCTCGATCGCCTCGGCTTTTTCGATCTTTGCCACCAGAAGCGCCCGTCCGTGCACCCTCTTGTTCTTCGCCTTTATGATATCGACCACTTCTTTGCAGTCGGAAGCGCGGCGAACGAACGACAGAGCTACGTAGTCGACATCCATTTCAAGCGCCCACTCAAGGTCGATGCGGTCTTTTTCGGTCAGGCTTGGAATGGGAAGATGCGTATTGGGAA
>JAHEDC010000632.1:2055-3223 GCA_024641425.1 Verrucomicrobiales bacterium
CGATACGACTACGCAGACGACGTCCGTGTCGGTCTTGTCTTTGACCCTCAGCTCGAGCGAACCGTCATCCAGCAGGATTGACGCCCCGACCTCAACAACGTGCGGCAACTCCGTAAAATTCGTCGAGACCTCTCTTTCATTCCCCACAATGTCACGGGTCGTCAGTATGAACTGTTCCCCCATTCGTAGCTGGACCGGGGTTTTGTCCGCCAGGGAGCGGGTCCTGATCTTGGGTCCGGAAAGATCGACGAGCACCGAAAGAGGTGAATCGAGTGCCGCCGCGGCCGCCCGCGCGTTCACGATGAGCGCTTCCTGCTCTTTCCGCTTGCCGTGAGACATCGAAACGCGGACAGCATTCGCGCCGGCTCTAATGAGGTCCGAGATCGCCTCCTGTGAACGGGATGTTGGGCCAAGTGTTGCGAGGATCTTCGCTTTTCGCATATTAATGAAACTAAGTATCTTAGAATGACGGGGATGTTACAAGCCACCGGTCAGGTCGATCATTTCGATCTCGTCGAAAGGCAGTTTTCCTTCCTTTGGAAGCGCATTGTCCGCGTATACCTTCCATTTGATAGCCCAGTCCTGATCCTGTTTCTCGGAGTAGTTCTCCTGCAGAGGTATCTTCCAGCTCATTGTCATGCTCCGCAGCAGAGGGAAGTTGGCGCGGAACGTTTCGTCGGCGTATTCCTGGTTGAGATTCGTAAGGCGATGGCGGTAGAGACGCCCTCCGTCCTTCACGCTCCGTTTGTTGTCGATGGCGACCAGTGCTTTTACGGGAACATCCACGAAACAGGCGACATATCGCGCGTACGCCGAGCCGGAGTTGCGCGCCTGGACGATCAGTGAAACAGCGAGCCCTCCGCCTTGTTCTTCGGCCGGGACCCTCTTCTCGATGAAGAAACGGACCGAGACATCCGGCATCTGTTCGCGGAAGAGAACGTCCCGGATCTCATAATCTTCCATCGGTACAGACTGGAAGTTGAATCTCTTGTAGTAGCGGTGGTTGTTCGCCTGGTGCGCCGTGTGGCTTTGCGGTATCTCGACGACATAGACCGCGTCGTTCTCGCCGGATTCGAGCGAAACCGAATGGATAACGACCCCCTCGATCCTTGGGCGGATGCTGTTGATGACCTGTTCAAGCCACTCCCTGGGGAATTCTGCGCGATCG
>JAHEDC010000162.1 GCA_024641425.1 Verrucomicrobiales bacterium
TCTCGCTGCGGCGGAAATACGCCGTGAGCACCTCCTCGGCCCGAGATTCCACGGACTCGCCGCGTCGAAGGGCGAAATTCAGTTCCGGCATCTTCACGCAGTGCGCGATGCGCCGCCCGAATTCCTCGAAGACGACGAAGAAAAAGCGCCCGTCGAAGGTGCGCTTGCGCAGGCGGAGATGAAGGCGCACGTGAAGGCGGGCAAGGTCGGGCGCGAAGCTCCATTGCGCCAGCATCCGGTGGTCGGCGGATTTGCCCGCGTCCATGACGGCTCCCCGCAAGGCGGTGGTGCAGCGCTCGGTCGCGATGTCCTCGCGTTCCGCCCGTTTTTCAAAGTCCTCGAAGAAGACCGGTCGCACCGCATACAGCGGGCGACGTCCTTCCTCTTCAATGCGCTCGATGATGATCGGTATGTTCAGCGCGATCATAGGGCTTCTCGGGCGGCTTTGAGGACGGTCTCCCGCAGGAGGGCGTGCAGTTGCGTTCCGCTGAAGTTCCCGGCAAAGGTCTTCGCGAGGAAGGCATCGCGGCAGTGGCCCTTTCCTTCGAGAGAGTTCCGGCGCACCGGGTCTTTCTTCAGATTCGGGGCGCGCTGGAGCCGTTCCCAGCTCGCGCTGAGATCGTCGAGCGCACCGGAGAAGACCTCCACCTTGCAACGGCGGGGCGCGCCCTCGATCGGCGTGTCAACGTGAACGCCGGCTTCCTCACAAAGCCACATCAGCGGCATGCCTCCCGCGAAGGAAAGCGCGAGCGAGCCGACTCCGTTTATCCGTCCGGCGATGGCGTCGTCGAGACGCTTTTTGGTGAGTAACTCCGGCAGAATGCGACGTTCGCCCTCGGCGGAAACGGTCGTTTGTCCTTCCCGAGGATTCCGGAGAAAGACCGCGCCTTTCACCGTGGAACCCAGATCGCTCATGACCTGCCGGTAGCAGGCCGCCAATTCCCGCGTCCATGCGCCGTCATCGCCGCAGAACGTCAGCGACACCTCAGGCGGATCATTGCGCGATACGGCCAGGCAATCCAGCAGCGCCTGTTCGCAGTCTGCCTTGGTCGGGGCCTCGGCGAGTCCGGCCACGGCCTCAAGATCCCCGAGCGCGAAGGCGACCAGTTGCGCCTCCTCGCAGCGGGAGGCAGCGCCAAGGAGCCGCTCGACGCGCCCGACAATCTCGTCGAGTGCTTCGAGTCGTCGTTCCTGTTCCTTGTCAAAGGGCACATAACCCGCCGCTTTCCGTTTCCGGGCGCGACTCTCCGCCAAGGCCCGCCCTTGCTTGATGCGAAAAGCCTCGCTGCGCAATTCGGAGACCATCGAACTGGCTTCGAGGATCGACAGCTCGCGCCGCACCACGGCGGCCGCCGAGGCCATAATCGCCGCCGATTGGCGTTCCGCGCCATCGTTCCCGCTCGCTTCCGTGAAGCGAACCCCCACACGTCCGGACGAGGTTTCCTCCAAGGCCAGGACGCCCCGCGCGCGCGGTGTCTTGTTCAGCGCGTCCGCCAGCGGCACGAGCAAGCGCCGTTCGATGGCGCGTCGCAGCGGGCGCGCGCCGTAGCGGATATCGTAGCCTTCCTTGAGGACGCGCTGGCGCAAGCCCTCGGCCACCTGGAGCGTCAGGTCGTCCCGCCGGAGTCCGTCGCGTCCCTCGGCGAGCGCGAGTTCCCGCACCGCGATGCGTTCGACCGATGCGCGGGACAAGGGCAGGAACGGAATGATGCGGTCGATGCGGTTGAAGAACTCAGGGCGCACGGCGTTCCGCACGGCGGCTTCGAAATGGGCGGCCGCGGTCGCCGCCACCTCGGCGGTGCCGGATTCAAAGCCCATCGTTCCGCGCCCGAAGCTCGCCGCGCCCAGGTTCGAGGTCAGGATGATAACGGAATTCGTGAAATCGGCGACGCGCCCGGCGGCATCGGTCAGGCGGCCCTCGCCTAACACCTGCAGAAACAGATCATAGACCTCGGGCGCGGCCTTCTCGAATTCATCGAGGAGCAGGACCGAGAACGGTTCCTCGCGCACCGCCGCCGTCAGCAGGCCCTCTTTGCAGGTGAAGCCGCTGCTCACGAGGCGCTCCGCCGACCAGGGCGCGCTGAACTCGCTCATGTCGAAGCGGACCATCCGCTCGCGGTTGCCATAGAGGAATTCCGCGAGCGCTTTCGCCAACTCGGTTTTCCCCACTCCCGTCGGGCCGATGAACAGGAACGAGGTCAGCGGTTTCCCCGGTCGGGCGAGGCGCGTTTTGATCGCGGCGATGGCGTCGACGACATGAAGCGCCGCCGCGTCCTGGGCCATGACCCGGGTACCGAACCAGGCCGCCGTCGCTTCCGCGTCGAAGGGGAGGGCGTCATCGAGAAGCAGACGTGGGAGCCCGGTCTCCTTTGCGAAGGACTCCACGACGTCGGCCTCGTCGATCTCCCGCGCACCGCTTTCCGAGCGCAGCGCCTTGAGGAAATGGAGGGCGCGACCCGGATACGCGGAGTAGGCCGCGTAGCGTCGGTGCAAGGCATCCAGGCGATCCAGCGCCTCTAATCGGTACGTCGATTTCCGGGCCGAGAGCGCGTATTCGTTTGCCACCTGTTCCAGAATGCGGCGTCCGGTCGGGCGATCCGGTTCGTGGATTTCGAGAATGCGGAAGGCGTCGAGAATCTTCGGATCGTGGGCCTCGATCGCGGCCAGTTGCGGCGGCGTGCATTCCGCCACCGCGAGGAAATCCCCACGCACCATGGCGGGACGGAGGAAGGAGGCGATGCTCTCCGTGCTCGCCGAACTCTGCCCGACCTGCATCAGCTCGAAGAGACCGCCGAGGAAGAGGATCGCGTTCCGTTCCTTCGCCTCGCGGGCGAGGGCGGTGCAGCGTTCCTGCCACATGCCGTAGCCGGTCTGGCCCGCCACGATGCGCCCGCCGCTCGTCTTCCAGAAAGTCCGTGCGGCCAACTTGTGCGCCGCCTTGGTCCGCACCAGCTCGCGCACCAGCGCCGACTTGCCGCAACCGCTCGGCCCGACCAGCAGGACACTGCCCGGACGCCGGCCGGTCAGGCAGCGCGCCAGCCTTTCGACATCGGCCTCCCGCTCGTAGGCCGTCGTCATCGCCAGCGGCGTCATCGCGGTCGCCACTTCGGCCAGCACGCTCTTCTTCTTTTCCTCGTCGTCGCCGTACTCGTTCTTGTAATGTTCACGCGTGGTCGCCGGGCTCGCATTCCAGGCCAGACGCTCCACGCGCAGACTCCGCATCCGCTGCAAGCGCGCGAGTTCCAGAATCGACCGCGCCAGCGACAGCCGCCGCAGCGCGAACTGCCCGTGGCTCTCCAGCATCTCCGGAAGGCGCTCTGCGCGACTTGCCACCACCTCGATGCCCAGGGCTGGCACGTAGGCCACGGCGGCTTCGTTTCCGTGCCTCCAGGTCAGGATTGGCAGGCGCAACTCCAACGGTTCTCCCCAGTGCGCTTCCTCGCGTTTGCCCGGTTTGATCAGCAGCGTCAGCGTGCCCGTTTCCACCGTGCCGGGCAGAGTCCTTCCGCCAAGTCCGGTCAAATCCTGACGCCCCACGGCGTCCTTCGCAAGCACCTTGGCGCTCGTCTGAAGGCGGGGGAGTTTCGTGCCGAACGACGTGAATTCCGGAAAAAACAGCAACTCGTGCAGGAACAAATCCTCGCCCTCGCGCGAGGGGCCCAATTCCTGTGTCACCGAGAGCACCTCCATGTGTAAGTCCGCCATACGGGAGCAATGAAGTTACGTTAGGATCGGGCTGGAGGCTAGCGGGGGATTTTCTGGAGAATTGGGCACATCGAAGATCCTCCATGCGCGCGTGCCATCGGTCAAGGCGTGCCGGGGCATGATTTCGCCTTCCCCTAAGGTGCGCAGCGTGTTAAAGAGACCTCATCAAACCATGAAGACCTCCACTTTCCTATTGTCGATTCTACTGTTATCCGGCCCTGCACAATCCGTTTCCGCCGATGAACCCGCCCGCACCGGCCAGGGCGCTGGGGTCTACGAAGTGGTGCGGGGGTGGCCCAGCCTTCCCGAAGGCAAGCAGCTTGGAAGCCTGCACGGGGACATGGCGGCGGACAGCGAGGGAAATGTCTACATTTCGACGGGGCCCGCGATTCTGGTTTTCGGGCCCGATGGCAAGTATCTGAAGGATCTGGGGCCGGACACGGGCGGCGTTCACGGGATGAAAGTCCGGAAGCAGGATGGCGAGGAATTCCTCTTCATCGCGCAGAACGGGTTCAAGGCGGTGGCCAAGCTAAAGCTCGACGGCACGCGTGTCTGGCTCATCGCGGGACCTCCGGAGGTCGAGGGCATGTATGCGAATCCCGGGGCTTACCAACCCACCGATGTCGATGTGGCCCCGGACGGCACGATCTACGTCGCGGACGGCTACGGGATGTCGCTCATGCACATCTATGACAAGGATCGCAAATACGTGAAGACCTTCGGTGGGAAGGGGAACGGGGAGGGGCAATTCAATGTCTGCCACAACGTGCTCGTCGATACGCGGACGGAGAAGCCGTCTTTGCTCATCAGCGACCGCGAGAACAACCGCCTGCTTTCCTACGACATGGACGGCAATTTCCTTTCCGTGATCGCGACCGACCTGCGCCAGCCCTGCGCGGCGGACATCTTCGGCGATCGGCTCGCGGTGGGCGAGCTTGGCGGTAGGGTGACGCTCTTCGACAAGGACAACAAGCTCGTCTCGCGGCTTGGCGACGAGCCCGCCGACCGGGCCAAGGGCAATGGCGCGCCGCCGGACAAGTGGATCGAAGGCGCGCTTGTCGCCGTCCATGGACTTACCTTCGATCCGAAGGGTGCGCTCTACGCGATGGAGTGGAACCAGTTCGGGCGGGCGACGAAATACACGCCGGTCGCCGCGGAGTGACCCTCTACGCCAGGTGCATGACGACCGGGCAATGGTCGGAACCGAGGACTTCGGGGCGGATATACGATTGCGCTAGTCTGGAACGGAGCGCCTTCGACACGCACCAGTAGTCGATGCGCCACCCGACGTTGTTCGCGCGGGCGTTGGCCCGGTAGCTCCACCATGAATAGTGGCCGGGGCCTTTCTCGAACTCGCGGAAGGTGTCCACGAAACCGGCGGCGACAATGTTGTCGAAGCCGGCGCGCTCCTCGTCCGAGAAGCCGGGATTCTTGCGGTTGCTCTTGGGATTGGTGAGGTCGATCTCGGTGTGGGCGACATTGAGATCGCCGCAGAAGACGACCGGCTTTTTCTTCTCCAACTTCTTCAGGTAGGCAAGGAAATCGCGGTCCCACTGGGTGCGGTAGTCGAGGCGGCGGAGTCCGTCCTGGGCGTTCGGGGTGTAGACGTTCACGAGGTGGAAGTCGGGGAATTCCAGCGTGAGGACGCGGCCTTCGGAGTCGTGTTCGGCGTGCCCGATGCCGTGGACGACCTTGAGCGGTTGCTCCTTCGAGAAGACGGCGGTGCCGGAATAGCCCTTTTTCTCGGCGGAGTTCCAGAAATGGCAATAGGACGGATCGAGCCACGTCAGGTCGACCTGCTCCTGCATGGCCTTCGTCTCCTGGAGGCAGAAGAGGTCGGCCTTCTCGGCGGTGAAGAAGGCGGCAAAGTCCTTGTTCAGGGCGGCACGGATGCCATTGACGTTCCAGGATATGAGTTTCTTCATGGGCGGCGGTATGAGGAACGGGAAATCGATGCCATGGCAAGCGCTTTTTGCCGGGAATCGGTCCCAAGCGCGCAAAAATCACTTGCGCGGCCTGTGTCCTGTAGTATTGGAATTCCGCTTGATCGTTGTTGCGTTATCTGTATTGGTCACTCCCTTCCGGATGGCCATTCATTTAATTGTTAACCTATGATTGAAGTTAAAAACCTGACAAAACGTTTCGGCTCGAAGCTCGCCGTCGATGATATTTCCTTCTCTGTGGAGAAGGGCCAGGTGCTGGGGTTCCTCGGTCCCAATGGTGCCGGCAAATCGACCACGATGCGCATGATAACCGGTTTCTTCCCTCCGACGGACGGTTCGATAAAGGTCGCCGGCATTGATGCGGTGGCGAATCCCCTGAAGGCCAAAGCCAGGATCGGGTATCTGCCCGAGAATGCGCCGCTCTACTCGGAGATGTCGGTGGTCGCCTTCCTCAATTTCTGCGGGAAGATGCGCGGGCTTTCAGGCCATGATCTCTCGAAGGCCGTGGATCGCGCGCTCGACATGTGTTTCCTCCAGAAAGTGCGGAACCAAAGCGTGGATACCCTTTCCAAGGGCTTCAAGCACCGTACCTGCTTCGCGCAGGCCATCATCCATGATCCCGAAATCCTCATTCTAGACGAGCCGACTGACGGCCTGGACCCGAACCAGAAGCATGAGATGCGCAACATGATCCGACGTATGGGCGAGGAGAAGGCCATCTTGTTCTCGACGCATATTCTGGAGGAGGTCGAAGCGGCGTGTTCGCGGGCGATGATCATCGACCAGGGCCGGGTGGTCGCCGACGGTTCGCCGGACGAATTGCGGGCGAAGGATCGCGATGCGGGTTCCATTCTGGTGACAATCCGCGGGGCTTCAGGCAGCGGCGTGCGCCAGGAACTCGCGCGCTTGGGTGCCGCGGAGAATGTCGAGGAAATCCGCGCTACCGAGACGGAACTGGTCGCTCGCGTCCACGGCAAGAAGGGAGGCGGCGCCTTGAACGAGCAGATCTTCAATCTCTGCCGTGACAAAGGCTATCTCCTCGCAGAACTCAGTCCGGAACAGGGCCGACTCGACAGCGTCTTCCGGCAGATCACGGTGTCCGACACTGCGGCTCAGAGCAAAGGGGCGGCTGCCTGATCTCCTTGTTTCCACCACGCCCCTGAGGCCGGGGGTATTCCTTCCGTGTTGTCCCCAATCGTCAACCATCTGTTTTTCGCATGAATAGCGCATTCCGTAACATTCTGACTATCTACAAACGTGAGCTGGCGGGTCATTTTAACTCGATCCTCGCCTACGTCCTCATTTTCGTCTTCGCCCTTCTCTCGATGGCGATGGGATTCGTTCTCGGTGCCTTCCTCGACCGCGGAGACGCCTCCCTCGCCTCCTCGTTCCTGATGTGGCATCCCTGGCTGTTCTTGCTCATCGGGCCGGCTTTGGGAATGCGCCTCTGGTCCGAGGAGCACCGCACGGGTACCATCGAGCTTTTGTTGACAATGCCGGTGACACCCTGGCAGGCGATCCTCGCGAAGTTCCTCGCCTCCTGTACCGTCATCCTCGCGGCCCTCGCGATGACCTTCCCCGTTGTCATCACCGTGTGTTATCTCGGAGATCCGGATGTGGGGGCGATCTTCACCGGCTACGTCGCTTCCTTTCTGGTGGCTTCCAGCATGGTGGCGATCGCCTGCGTCGTCAGCGCCTTCACGCGAAGTCTTGTCGCCTGTCTCGTCGTATCCTTTGCCATCTGCTTCATCCTGACCCTGATCGGCTTTGATCCAATTACACAGGCCATCAGTGATCTGTGGGGAGGCACCTTTGCGGAAGCGGTCTCCCGACTCAGTCTGATGAGTCATTTCCAGGACATGACGCGCGGGGTCATTTACCTCAACAATATCGTTTATTTCGCATCGCTGATCGGGTTCTGCCTCTTTGTGACGAGTGTGGTGATCCGCTCCAAGCGTTCCTGATCCTGTTTCCATCATTCCCTTATTTTCATCCATCAATTCCCGAGTGTTATGAGTCAATCATCCGGAAAATCCTCGAATCTCTGGCTGTTCTCCGGCATCGGCGTGCTCCTCGTGGCGGCAGTGCTCGTGCTAGTGAATTACCTGTCCTCCATCGTGAGCGTGAAGGCCGACTTCACCGAATACAAGCTGCACACGCTGACGCAGGGAACGCGCAACATCCTTTCCCGTCTCGACACGCCGGTGGAGATCCGGTTCTTCGCAACCCAGGAGAAAGGGGCGATGCCCACCAGCCTCGCCGACTACGCCGAAAAAGTGAAGAGCCTGCTCCTTGAATACCAGGACGCCGCTCCCGAAGACAAGCTCAAGCTCGAATTCTTCGATCCGACTCCGGATTCCGATGACGAGACCACGGCTTCGATGAATGGCGTTCGTCCCCAAATGACGAATATCGGAAGCCAGGTCTACCTGGGGATTTCCGTGACCATGCTCGACAAGACGGAATCGATCGCATTCCTTGACCCCAGTCGTGACCAACTGTTGGAATACGATGTCTCCCGGGCGATTGTGGCCGTTTCCACGAACAAGCGTCCGGTTATCGGAGTCCTTTCCGGGCTGCCCGTGAGTGGTGGGCCCCAGTTGCCACCACAAATGCAGCAGCAACAATCGCGGCCGTGGTTCATCTACGGCGAACTCCAGCGGGACTTCGACGTCAGGGAATTAAGCCTGACCTCGCAGGAGAAGATAGACGACGACATCGATCTTCTGCTTGTGATTCATCCGAACGGAATCACCGACCAAGTCGAGTTCGCGGTGGACCAGTATCTTCTGAAGGGCGGCAAGATCCTTGCCTTCCTCGATCCTTACAGTCTCGTGGCGAGCCAGAGCCAGCAGCAGCCGCCGAATCCGATGATGCCCGCGCCGGGGCAGTCCTCGGACCTGACGAAATTGCTTCCGGCTTGGGGTATTGAATTCGAGAGCAAACAGGTCGTGGCGGATACGACCTTCCGCACAATGGTTGGCCAGAACGAGTATAATCCCGGCGTACTTTCGCTCACGAACGAGGGGATTGATCCGGAGGATGTCGTGACGAACCAGATCCGCGATCTGCTCATGCTTTTCGCCGGGGCCTTTTACGGAGATCCCAAGGAAGGACTGACCAAGGACATCCTCGTCCATTCGTCCGCCAAGGCCATGACGGCGGATCCACAGGTCTTACAGATGGGGGCCGACAGGGTCACGGTCGATCCCACAGGCAAGGAATACGCCCTCGCCATCCGATTGACAGGTTCCTTCCAGACCGCCTTCCCTCAGGGCAAGCCCGGCAGCGAGGCCACCGAGGACGAGAACAAGGGGGACGAGGAGACAGACAAGAAGGAAGAAGACGCGGCCGATGCCGAAAGCAAGGAGGCGAGCACTCCCAAGGACGATTCGCTGAAGGAATCCACGAAGGAGGGCGCCGTCATCCTGGTGGCCGATACCGATATGCTCTTTGACCGCTTCGCCGTGCAATCGCATCCGATGTTTCCCCAGATCGTGAGCTACAACAACGGGAACTTGCCCCTAGCCCAGAATATGGTCGAGCAGTTGTCCGGTGACACGGATCTGATCGCGGTGCGCAGCAGGGGAAGTACCCAGCGCCCGTTCACGACTTTCAAGGAGATGATGGAAAAGGCGGAGCAAAAGCAGCGGGACGCGATCACCGATTTCGAGAAGAAGCGGGACGAGGCCCAGCAAAAGCTCAATGAATTGCAGCGGGGCAAGTCTGATGACCAGCGTTTCATCCTCTCGCCCGAGCAACAGGCCGAAGTCCAGAAGTACCAGAAAGTTGAGACCGATGCGAAGGCCCAACTCCGTGAATTGCGGAAGGAACTCCGTTCCGATGTGACCTCGATCGAGAACACGATCAAGGTTTTGAATATCGGCGTTGTGCCCCTTATCGTGGTCCTCGCCGGAATCATCCACTTCCTCATCCGTCGTTCCGCCACCTCAGCCAAATAACCGATGAAACCCAAGCAACTTATTATCCTCGTCATCGTCCTCGTCGTTGCCAGCGCGACGGCGCTCATTGTCTCGAAGAACCGGAACAAGGCAGGTCAGGGAGGAACCTCCCAGGTCGGAGTGAGGATTTTTCCCGACCTCGAAGTGAACGAGGTGACTCGGGTAGCGATTCTCGCGCCCAAGGGCAAGGTGACGCTCAGTCAGAAGGGTGGCAATGGCGCCTGGGGAGTGGAGGACCGTGCGGGATACGCGGCGGATGTTGCGAAACTGCGGACGCTCATCCTCGATATCAGCAAGCTGAAGATCGCGCAGACGACCAGCGTGGGAGGTTCCCAGATGGGGCGTCTCGGTCTGCTTGCCCCGGATAGCTCTGAAGGCACAGAGGAGGAGAAAGGCACGGTGGTCGAGTTTGAGTCCGGAGACGGGAGCAAACTGTTGAAAGCGACAGTCGGAAAGGAATTCAAGACGGGCGGGGGTTCCGATCCCATGTCGGGTGGCGGCTACGCGACGGGACGCTATGTTCTCGTGGACGGTCGCCCGGATGTCTTCGTCGTCTCCGACCAGCTTTATTCACTTCAGTCGGAACCAGCGGGCTGGTTGAAGAAGGAGAACTTCCGGGTTGAGAAGCCCAAGAGTGTCGCGGTGACCTACGTCGACGGTGAAGGGAGCTTTACCCTCTCGAGAGAGGAGGAGAGTGGAAAGTTCACGCTCGGTGATCTTTCTGAGAACGAAACGCTGGATGACGCGAAAACCGGGGGCTATGGAAATATCTTTTCCAGCGGAAGTTTCGCCGACGTCCTGGTCGGGGACGCCGCGGCCGACGAGAAGACGGGGTTGGACAAGGCGACGAATGTCTCTATCGAGACCTTCGATGGATTCACATACGTGGTGAGCATCGGCAACAAGATGAGCGAGGGCGGTGAGACCGAGGGAGGCGAAAGTGAAGCCCCCGCGACGGTTCGGTATCCGGTGCGTTATACCGTGGGCGCCGAACTGCCAACGGAGGAGACGGCGCCGGAGGGAGAAACGGATGAGCAGAAGAAGGTTCGGGAGGCCGCATTCGAGCTCAAGAAGAAGACGCTTGCGGAAAAGCTAGATGCTGAAAAGGCCAATGAGGGAACCGTTTATCTTCTCGATAGTTGGGTAATCGATCAGGTGCTGAAGAAGCGTTCCGATCTCATCAAGGCGCCCGAGCCCGAGGGTGAGGAGACGGACGGAAGCGCGGGGACCGGCGCGTCTGTTCCTGGCATAAGCGCGACCACTCCACCGATCGCGGTTCCCCCCGTGGTCGTTCCCCCTTCTCCCGAAGATATGCCGAAGAAGGAGCCCATCACCGCGACCACCCCTCCGGTTTCCCTTGAGGACGCATTGAAGAAGGCCGAAGAGGAGAAGCAGGCGGATGCTCCCGAGGCGGGCGAGACGAAACCAGAATCGACCGACGACCCTCCCACTGGAGCGGCCACGGGTGAGGATGGGGCTGCGCCGTCCCCAACCGAAGAGGCACCGTCCGAGCCGGCCAACGAGACGCCCGTCGAGGCGGATGCTCCGGAGGGCGAAAGCGAGGGAACCGGCGACGAGGGCACCGGGCAAGAATAGCACCGGAGGGTGCCCGGGAGGGTGGGCGCTTCGCGTCGGCGCGTTTTTGCGGTTGGCGTTTCCGGGATCGGGCGGTTAAGTGGCTGGGGCGGGTTTCTTTCCCGCCGCACGCTTCGTAGTACCCCTGAATCTCAATCCCTTTCACAATCCAGTCCCCGCCCATGTCCGATAAATTTGCCGCCTATTCGAATCCCGAAGTGCTTGTCAGCACCGACTGGCTTGCCGAGCATCTTCACGACCCGAACCTCCGCGTCGTGGAGAGCAACGAGGATCTTTTGCTTTACGACATGGGGCACATTCCCGGCGCGGTGCACATCGACTGGCGCCGCGACCTCAACGACCAGACGATTCGCGACTATGTCGGGCCGGAAGGATTCGCCGACATCTGCCGGAAGAACGGGATCGGGCCGGACACGACGGTGGTTTTCTACGGTGACAAATCAAACTGGTGGGCCTGCTATGCGCTGTGGGTCTTCACGCTTTTCGGGCACCGCAGCCTGCGGATTCTCGACGGAGGGCGCGACAAATGGAAGGCCGAGGGGAATGAGATGACGAAAGAGAAACCATCGTATCCGGAGACCGACTATCCGGTGCCCGCCGGGCGGGACGATGCCACCCACCGCGCTTATTTCACCCAGGCGCTCGAACACATGAAGGCGGGATTGCCGATGGTGGACGTGCGCTCGCCCGGCGAGTTCAGCGGTGCAGTCACCCACATGCCGGAATACCCGCAGGAGGGGGTTCTGCGCGGCGGCCACATTCCGGGAGCGAAGAGCTGCCCGTGGTCAACGGCGGTCAATCCCGACGGCACCTTCAAGACGGCGGAGGAATTGCGTGCGATCTACACCGAGGGCCTCGG
>JAHEDC010000163.1 GCA_024641425.1 Verrucomicrobiales bacterium
GCATCAGGAGTCCGAGGCCTGCTACGAGCAACTCTGCAAATTCTACGTCGCCCTGACGCGGGCGAAACGCGGAATGTATCTCATTCTCGACCGCCCACCGAAGTCCTCGAACTCGAAGAACTTTCCCATGCTTCTCGACAACACCCTCGGTGGCTCGGAAGTGGAAATTGAAATCGGCCCCCTCGCGGTCGAACAAATCAACGCCTTCGGGCCGCGGGACTGGTTCCACACCTTTCCTCTCGGTGCCCTAGCCCAGGAAACCCGGACGCCCGGAACTCCCTTCGTCCCCGCCATCGACCCCGCCTCCCTCTCGCCGCGGCACCGCCGCCGCACGCCCTCGTCCGCACAGCCGCGCGCGCTCGATGCCGCACATCTCTTCGCCCGCACGGGTGCCGACGGGCGCGATTTCGGCACCGCCGTCCACGCCCTTTTCGAGTCCGTCACATGGGTCGACGACTCCGTGGACGAGACCGCCCTGCGCAAGCGTTGGATTTCCCTCCACGCTCCCGAGAGCGCGATTGCCGAAGTCCTCGCCTGCCTCCATTCGCCCTCGCTCCGTGACATCTTCGCGAAGCAGGATGCCCGTTGCTGGCGCGAACGGCGCTTCGAAATCCTCCTCGATGGAGACTGGCTTTCCGGTGCCTTCGACCGCGTTCTTCTCTTTCCCGATTCCGCCCGGATCATCGACTTCAAGACCGACCGGATCCCGAAGCCCGACGCCTACGCGGCCCAATTGGGTATTTACAGGAAGGCCCTCGCCAAGCTGAGCGCCCTCCCGGAATCCGCCATCACCTGCGAGTTGGTCTTCACCGCGACGGCCGGGAAATCCGTCCTCCTTTCCTGAGGGACGGGTCTTGCCAAAGTGCCACCGGACAGGCACATTCCCCGCATGATTACCAAAACACTTCTCCTTTCCATCCTCGCCGTCCCTGCGCTCGCGTGCGCCGACGACGGCTTCGTCAGCATCTTCAACGGCAAGGATCTTTCCGGCTGGAAGGTCAATACCGAGAACCCGGATTCCGTTTCCGTGAAGGACGGCGATCTCGTCATCGCGGGCGAGCGCACCCACGTCTTCTACGACGGCGAACTCGGCAACCACAACTTCAAGAACTTCGAGCTGAAAGCGAAGGTCATGACCAAGCCGGGCGCGAACTCCGGTATCTACTTTCACACCGAATACCAGGCCGAGGGCTGGCCGAGCAAGGGCTACGAATGCCAGGTCAACAACACCCATAGCGATCCGAAGAAGACGGGGGGCCTTTACGCCATCAAGGACAACTTCGACGAAGTGGCCAAGGACAATGAGTGGTTCGACTACTACATCAAAGTCGAGGGCAAACAGATCACGATCAAGATCAATGGCAAGACGGTTTCCGAATTCACCGAGCCCGAGGACTGGTCCCCGCCAAAGGGAATGGAAGGCCGCAAACTCAGCAGTGGCACCCTCGCCATTCAGGCCCATGATCCGAAAAGCGTCGTCCATTTCAAGGACATCCTTCTCAAGGTGAACGACTGATCGCGCCCGGCCGTCGACGCTCGCTTCGCGATCCCCGTTCCGGCCTTCTCCGGAGCGGGGATCTTTCTTTCGGCGAGAGGAGGAATCCGCCCCCTAAGCCCGTCCCTATGCCTTCGCGGCGACCACTCGTTTCTTCTCGAGCTTCGCGGGCCGCTCGACGAGTTGCTTCACGAGCACAATCGAATTCCGGCGGCTCGCGTTGTATTTCTCCCGCCGATGCTCGGGGAGATCGTCGGCGGAGACCTGCTCGTAGCCGTGCTCGCGGCTGAAGAAACCGGCGGCCTGTGTGGTCAGGGCGAAGATCCGGGTCGCGCCCAGTTCCTTCGCCTTCTTCTCGGCGAAACCGACCAGCCGCCCCCCGTATCCCTGTTTCTCGTGATCCTTCTTCACAAAGAGACAGGCCAATTCCGCGCTCTTCGAAGGCACGTGGAAGTGCACCGCCACGCTGCCGACCGGATTCCCGTCGATCTCCAGGAGGTAATAGTCACGCACGGCGGCCGTAATCTCCCCGCGCTTGCGGGGCATGAGTTCCTCGTCCTTCACCGGGTCGCGGATCATCGACACGATCTCCGGCACATCGCCGGGCCGGGCCTGCCGGATCTGGTCGTATTCGTCGATATAGACCATCGTGCCCACACCCTCGTTGCTGAACAGCTCGGCAAGGAGAACCTCGCGCTGCTGGCCGTCCACGATGTGAACCCGCCTCACTCCGGCCGTACAGGCGCGGGTGGCGAAGTGGAGGATGGAACGGAAACGCTGCGAGAGGTCGTTCCGCTTCATCGCGAGCAGTTCCCTCGCCTGGGCGACGGGCAGATGCCGGAGATTGAGGCCGTCCTTCGATTCGATACGGCCGTTGCTGATGAAGAGAATCTTGTCCGCTCCCAGAGCCTCCGCGACAGCGAGCGCGGCGGCATCGGAATTGATCCGCAGCGTGCGCCCGTGCCCGTCGTAGGCCAGGGGCGAGATGACCGGGATCATTTCCTCGGCGAGAAAAGCCTTGAGACCACGGGCGTCGATCCGCTCGACCGTGCCCGTGAACTGCCAATCCTCGCCATGGATGACTCCGGCGGGATGGCCGAGGAGGGCGTTCGAGGTCGCGGCGCGCAAACCGACGGTCGTCAGGTTCTGCATGATCTGGTTCGTGAGCCGCGAGATCGCGTCGATGCTCAATTCCAGTGTCGCGGCGTCGGTGACGCTCGTTCCATCGTCATTCGAAATGGCGACGCCCCGCTCGGCGGCCAGATCGCGGATCTGTTGGCCCGCACCATGGACGAGGACAATGCGGATGTTCAGAGAATGGAGAACGGCGAGGTCGAGGAGGATGTTGGAGAAATTCTCCGCCGCAACGACGGCGCCATCGATGGCAATAACGAAGATGCGGCCCCGGAACTGGGGGACGTAATGGAGGATGCCGCGGAGATCGCCGAAATGCTTCATGGTAGTGCTGGGTCGCAAGGGGAAAGATACACTCCTGGCGCGGAATGTCATGTCAGCGGCACGCCGGTCGAAAAGCGATGGCTTCCCGCTACTCCGGCTTCCTCAATCCGGCGAGAAACTCCACCAGATCCACAAGTTCCTCCTCGGTCATTCCGGCCTGTAAACCCTGCGGCATGAGGGAGACGGGGAGTTTCTTCCGTTCGAGGATGTCACCGGGCGGGTGGCGCAGGACGATGCCGCCGGGGACGCTCACGGCGACCTCGTCGGCGGTCTCGCTGGAGATGAAGCCAACGAGGGTGGTGCCATCCTTGAGTTTCATTTCGTAGCCTTCAAAGCCGAAGCTGATGCCGGCGCTGGGGTCGAGGATGGCGGTGAAGAGGGCGTCCTTGGGGAGCTTGCTCCCGATCTCGGAGAGGGCGGGGCCGAAGTTGATCCCGATGTCGCCGACCTGGTGGCAGGTGAAGCAGATCCGCTGGAAGACGGTCTTCCCGTTCGCGGCATCGCCGTTCCTTTTCGCGAGTTCGGCGACGGGAGGAAGCGGCGCGCTTCCGGCGGCGGTGGGCATGGCGATGACCTTGGCCGCTTCCTCGCGGAGCGTCGGGTCACTCGATTTCAGGAAAACGGCGGAAGCCGCGACGTGGAGGGCCTCGGGGAGCTTCTTGGATTTCGCCAGCTCGAGGAGGGATTGCTCCCCTTCCCTTCCAAAGCCGAGCGCGGTGACAGCGGCGCGATGGGTCGCGGCCCCGGCGGCTTCGTCCGTGACGAACGGAACGACAAGGGCGACGCCCTTCGCGTGATTGGAGGCGACAAGGGATGCCATGAGCGCGGCGACCGTTGGCTCGTCCTTGTCGGCGAGCGCTTCCTTCAGCATCGCGTCCTGGCCGAAGTCGAGGAGGAGCTTGGCGGCTTCCGCGCCTTCGGCACTGCCGCCCTTTTCCACGGCAAGCGCGAGGAGTTCTGGCGACTGGTCCGTCACCTGGAACCGGCGGACGGCTTCGAAGTAGTCCGGTTCGCCGAGCTTGGCCTTGAGGACGCGGTTGACCGCGCCCTTGATCTTGTCGGAGGCCTGGCTCAGGTCGAAGCCGTCGATGCGCTGGATGGTCTCGAAGATCGTCGCGTCCTGCGCCTCGTCGGCACGGACGCAGGGGGCGAAGAGGAGGGCGAGAAGGGCGACCCGGAAGGAGACAACCACGGAAGACACGGAAAACACGGAAGGGATGAGGTTGGGGCCTTCGGCCCGGAGATTTAAGGTGCTCGGGAAAATGACACGAAGTCTAGCGACGGAGCCCCAACGGGGCCAAGCAGGCCAGCCCAGGGCAACGCCCGAATGGTACGGACTTAAGCGACGAAAGGCGAGGGAAGGACGGTTTCGATTGTAGGCCGGGCGCTTCGCCTGGACGGTGGGGCGGTAGGTTCTTGCGACGTCGCACGCCCGTTAAAGTGCGCGCTGGCGCTTGATTCGGCAGGAGGGCAACCGGAGCGGTCGCCCTACAACGCGGGCGCGTCGTGAGGGTGGTGAACGCCCGGATTCGGGCGCCGTTCTCGTCCCAAATGGCCCTTAAGTCCGCGCCATTCGGGCAACGCCCTGTGTATGAATGCTTTAAAGATCCAGCCCCAAGGGGGCGGCACAACTGCGGCAGAGCGGCGATCCTTGTTAACTTAGGGCCAATCATGTTCACGACTATTCCTCAAGCAGGCTCATGAGGGCCTTCTGCTTGCCCGGGCCGGTCTGGAAGTCGAAGGCGCGCATGTAGCGGGGCTTGTCTTCTTCCTTGGTGGTCTTGGCCTTGACGATGGCGGCGAGGAGTTCGGGCGTCTTTTCGGCGCGGCTGCGCCAGATGATATCACGCGCGGCCGGGGTCGTGAGGTCGCTGTTGATCTTCGTGAGGTAAGCCGCGAGGAAGGCGTCCCATTGCCCGGCGGCTCCGATGCCAAGGGCTTCAAGATACCAGCGGTCCTGGCCGTCGTGCATCGCGGCGAGTTCGGCCCAGAGCGCCGGGGCGTCGGGCGATTTGTTGTCGCGGAGGGCGATGGCGCACTCACGGCGCACCTGCGGCGAGGGATCGCTGACAAGGGCCTTCGCGACCTTTGTCACGTCGAGTTTCAACTGCCTCGCGAGGCGGATTCCGACGATACGGAGGTCGGAGTTGGTGTTCTTGATGGCGGCGGTTACGTACTGCTCGCCCTTGCCGTCGATCTTCCCGAGGAGCCAGAGGGCACGGGCCTTGTAGAGGGGATCGTCGCTGTTCCAGAGTTTCTGCAAGGCGGGCTCGGCAGACGCCCCCATCCCGTGGAGGGCGGTCCAGGCGAGGTAGCGCACGGAGTAAGCGGGACTTTTCAAGGCCTCGGCGGCGCCGTCGGCGGTGGTGAAGTCGAATTTCGGCACCGAATATTTCGAACCGGGAGGCGCGACGCGGAAGAGGCGTCCCTTTTCCAGATCGCCCATGGCGTGACCGCCGACGCCCGGATCATACCAGTCGGCGACGATGAGCGAGCCGTCGGGAGCGACATTGACGCCGGAGGGCCGGAACCAGCGGTCGCCGGTGCCGGTGAGGATCGGCAGCATTTCCGCCGAATAGCCCGCACCGTCGTTCTTCCGGGGGTAGGCGCGGACGACATTCGGACCCGCGTCGCAATGGATAACCTGCCCTCGGAAGATTTCGGGAAGAAGCTCGCCCTCGTAGATCGTGATGCCGGTGGGCGAGCCCGCGCCGGTCTGGAGCAGGTTCGGCACCACACCGGGGTCGTTCAGGTGCCAGTGGCGGAGCGGAATCTCGTTCTCGATGTTCGTCCGTTGGTTCTGCCAACCCGCACCGGTGAACTCGTCCTTGTAACCGTAGTTTCCGAACTCCATGACGAAGTTGATGCGGACGCCCTTGTTGCCGTCGTCGTCGTTGTCCGACTGCCAGAGCGTGCCGTAGGAATCGACCGTGACCTGCCAGTTGTTCCGGAAGTTCCAGCCGAGGGTCTCGATGTTGCTGCCGTCCAGGTCGCAGCGGAAAACCATGCCTTCCTGGTAGGGCTTGCGCTGGCTATTGATCTCGTTGCCCCCCATGTCGACGATCGGCTTTCCGTCCTTGTCCCGGAGCTGCTGCCCGGCGTTGCCGAAATTGAAGTAGAGTTTTCCGTCCGGGCCGAAAGTGAAGGCATGGATGCCGTGGTCGTGCTGGGTTCCCGAAATGCCGGAGAACAGGACTTCCTTCGAGTCCGGCACGTCGTCGCCATTGGTGTCGGTAAAGCGCAGTACCTTGTCGCCGACCGAGACGATGACCGTCCCGCCGAGGACGCAGATGCCGTGCGGCGAGATCATGTCCGTATTCTGATAGAAGACCTTCTGCGTGTCGGCCACCCCGTCGCCGTCGGTGTCCTCGAGGATCAGAATGCGATCGCCCTCGGGGCGCTTGCCGTTGTGGCCCCGGTAGTTGACGATTTCGCAGACCCAGACGCGCCCGCGCGCGTCGACATCGGTGTTCGACGGGCTGAGCAGCATCGGCTCGGCGGCGAAGACAGACGCCTCGAGCCCTTCAGCCACTTCCAAACCGGCCAGTTCCTCTTCCGGCGACAAATTGCCGCCCCCTCCTCCGCCACCTCGACGGGCGCCGAAGAGCTTCGCGCTGTCCGGCTTCGCATTGTAGACGTAGAATTTCACCGACGAACCCCCGCCCTGGTCACTGCCACCATTGTCGAGACCGCCCCGCGCCCGGAAGTGGGTCGCGCCCTCCGGTAGATCATACTCGACGATCGAGTTCGCGTGGACGCCAATGCCGTAGGACACCTCCTTGCCCGCGATGCGCATCTCCATGCCTTCGGCATTCTTGTTCACCGCCACCTTGCCCCAATCGGCACTCGCCGATTTCCAGACAAGATCGGTGAGCTTCTTCTCCGCGCCATTAATGACAATCCGCGGCTCGGCCCAGTCGGCCCAGTCGGCGGTGTAGCCGTCTCCGCCGTCACTGACGACGAGAAAGAGCTTTTTCGCTCCCTTGAGCTCGCACTCGATCTCCACCGAGTGACCCGGAGTGGACTTATCGACGAGCGGACTCTGGTAGAGTTGTTTTTCATCCGCACCGGAAGCAGCGGAAAGGGAAAGGGCGAACGCGCCCACTGTGGCAATGAAGGGAGGTTTTGTTTTCATGGGATCGAACAAGGGTTGGAACGAAAGGGAACGAACGCCGCCATTCTAAACGGAGCGCGCAGCGGAAGTCTTGCGGAAACTTAGGAGATCGCGGGCTCGCCGGTGCCTCTTGCCTTGCCGGGTTTTCCAGGAAGGCTGGCTTCGAGGGTCGCGGTCGAGGCCGCGTTCCGCATCCGCAACCAGACGATGAACCCGACCATGAGCACGGCCAACTCGACACACCAGAAGATGAGGACATTCCGCTTGATGCCGGAGGTGAAGCCGTAGCTGTGGAGACCGACGCCCATGACGTTCACGTACCACCAGGAGAATCCAACGATGATCGAGCCGACAACCGCGAGGATGTGGATGCCGAGTTCCTTCACATAGCCGCCCATGCGGGCGTGGAGGATGATGAGATTCCAAAGCACGATCATGAAGGCGCCATTCTCCTTCGGATCCCAGCCCCAGAAACGACCCCAGCTATCGTTCGCCCAGATTCCGCCGAGAACCGTGCCGACAAGGGAGAGCAGGAGGGCGAAGCAAATGACCCCATAGGTCATGCGGGTGACCACCCGGAACATTTCCCGGCGTGGCCCGGACGGCTTCGCGGGCGAGAAAAGGCGGCTGAAGAGGTAAAAGTGCGAGATGGCCCCCGCGAGCAACGCGGCCGCATACCCCATCGTCACGGTGGTCACGTGCGTGCCGAGCCAGTAGTTGGAACGCAATACCGCCACGATCGGCCCCATCGTATCCTCGGCCTGCGAAACGTCGAAATTCCAGGAGAGGAACATTCCCATCATGCCGAGCGCGAGTCCGACCGAAAGCGCGATCTTCCACCGGACGATCCCCTCGATAATGAAGGCCACGAGAACCGAAACCGCCGTGATGAAGAGAATGGTCTCATACAAGGTCGCCACCGGGGCGCGTCCCATGACGACACAACGGAGAACAATTCCCACGACGAGGAGGCCGAGGGCGAGGATTCCCACCGCGAAGGCTGCCAAGGAGATTCGTTTCGCGAAGGCGGTTCCCGGGGCCAGCCAGCCGAGGGCGACGAAAAGGAAGCCGATGATGAAAAGAACCAGGCTGTTGTTGAAGTAGTTTCCTTTGTAAAGCGCGAGTTCGGTTCCGATGGATTTGCCTTCGCCACGTTCCGCCACCGCCTCGTCCAGCGCGCTCCGGGCCGTGGTCATCGCATTGAGAAACGCCTCGCTGTCGGGTTCCGCACGCGCGATGTCCTCCAGGAGTTTGAGCTGCGTGGCTTCCCACTCCACCGATGCCGCATCCCCGGTCAGCGATCCGTTGACCACCTGATCGAGCAGGGCGCCGGGACTCAGCCAGGCCACCTCGTCCTTCGCCTTCGGCGGGGTCAGCGTGAAAGCGTGCGAGACCTGCAGGTAAAAGCCGAGTTGTTGCGAACCAGCGGTCAAGGCCTTTTCCAGCGCCGCGGTGCGGGCCGCGAAGGCCTCGTCGCTTTCGTCCGGGCTTTTCTCCCGGATCGCCTTCACTTTCTCGACCATCGTTCCGAATTCGGTGACGCGGATGTTCTCCTCGTCCGCCATCGGGCCGAGATCCTTCACTCCGGCCTCCGCGAGTTCCTTGCCGCTGATGGCGAGGCCGTCGCGCGCGAATCCGAAAAGCCCGGCCGCGAACTCGAACTCCGAAACATTGCTCCCGAGATCGAAGATCTGATTCTCCCGCCCCCCGCGATCCTCCGGCTTCATTTCCCCGTATTTGGCCCGCAATTCGGCAAGTTTGGCCCGGCCGGCCTCCAATTCGTTGTAGGAATAACGCGAGCGCCGCTTCTCGTGCGTCGAGACTCCGATCGCGGTCACGGCATCGGAATCATTGACGAGGAAACACGGCTGCTGCTTCGCGATCTCGGGGCGGAAGAGAACATCGAGAAGCCACTCGGTGGCCGATATCTTCACCGTCTCCGCCTTGTCGGGACTCGTCCCGACGTCGAACTTGAACGTGCGCTTCCCATTGTAGCTCAGCAAGCGCACGCGCGCGATGGCCTCCATCGGTTTCACGCGCCCGCCGTCAAGAATCGGCCAGGCCCGGAACTGCTCGACGATTTCGGGCTTCCACGGTTCGTAGGTCTCCATGACCGGATCCTTCGGCGCGGCATGGGCGCTGTTCACAATACCTGCCGCGACAAGAGGCAGAAGGGCGAGAAATCGGAGCGGAGGGAAATGCATGTCAGGAAGCGGCTTCAGGCTCGGGGGCGGATGATTCCGCGGGGCGCGCGGGCTTCTTGCCGGCGCGGTTGAGGAAAAAGACGAGTTTCATCACGAAATGGGCCAGCAGGCCAACGGCGACGAGGACGCAGGAATAAAGCGGCCATTTGTCGGCGGGATTCTTCCACACCGCGAAGACCGAGTAGGTCGCGCCGCCGATCGCGGTCGACTCGCCTTGACCGAAACTATGCTGGAAGAATGTATAGCCCTCGTGACGCAGGGGATGGTTCATGTAAATGTGCACTTCCTCCTCCACTCCGTTCTCGATCTTCCGCACATAGCTTTCGAAACTCTTTGCCATCGAGATTCCCGGATGTTCCTCCTTCACAAACCTGTCGAGGGCGATGGTGAACGGCACCGGGTAGAGCCGTTTCTCAAGCCGGAACACCCAGTGAGCGTCGCCCAGCTTGAAGGAAAACGGATCCCGGGCCAGCCCCCAGAGCAGACCTTTCGCCAGTTCGTCCCCTTTGCCTCCCGGCGCGACCGCCCTGAATTCCATGCCCGGAATATTGCGTTCGGCCTCTTTCTCAAGCTCGAGCCCGGCGAGGAAAAAGCCGTCGTAGGCGGTGGGCTCGCCCGAAGCTCCCGAGACGCCCGCCCGACGGTAGCCGGGGACGGAGTTCGGGAGAAAATTCGTAATCTCGACTTCGAAGGGCAAATCTTTCGGGGCAAAGACGCGGCGGCTGCCGCCCTTGACGACCTTGAGTTGCTCGTAGGGAAGAACGATGGCGGAATCCGGCACCTCGCTTCCATCCCCCCACTTCTCGACCATGACGTCCCATTTCGAGAAATCCGCGAAGTAGTTCGATTCCTTCCCCTCGAAGACCTGCATCGCGCCGTCGATGGCGAAGTGATGGGTGATCCACCCGCCCGCGAGCAGGACGAGGATCGAGAAATGCGTGACGAGCATGGGCGCCCGGCGCCAGTCTTTCCGGATGCGCACCATCGCGCCAAGCGTCAGGTTCACGAAAAGCAGTGCCATGCAGAGATAACCGCCGGGAAGGGGGATGGGCAGGGTAAAGGTGCCGCCCCCCGGTGCGGGAATGCGCATGTCATGGATAAGTCCGAAGGACGTGAAATACTTCGCCGTCACTTCCTGAATGCCCTGGTGCTGTTGCTCCAGCGTTCCGAGGAGGGTCAGCACCAGCATGCAGAGAAAACAGGCGGTGGCCAACCCGTAGGAAGCGAAGAAGAGATAGAGTCGCCGTCCGATGGAAGGCGGGTGGCCAGACCCCGAGGCTGATTCCCTCGTTGGGGGCGGTAATTCGTCGTCGTCCATGGTCGTCTTCGTCTCGGCGGCACTCATCCGTTCGTCCTCCCGATTTCAAGGTTTCCGCAGAAGCGGTAGAAGTCGTTCGCGTGAGCCGCCACGAGCTCGGCCGGGCCGGTCATTTTCACGAAGATCGTCAATCCCATGTCCTCGGCCGGCAGGACGGCCCCCAGCATCCGGAAGTTCTCCTTGGGCTCGGCCCCCTGCATCCCGCTGAAGGTGCCGGTCTCGTCGAAAAGGTAGCCGCTCGATTTGAGGATCCGCACCCGCTGCATCGAGGCTTCCGCCCCCTCCGGCAGCGGCTCCATTCCCATCTGCTTGCGCCAGCGGTTCACGTTCTCCAGGACGCCGCCACCGCTTCCCTGAAGGAACGACACGTAGCACTCGCCCTCGCCCTTCGGCCCGAACGTGCAGTCGACGATCCGCATCGGGGATTCCTCCGTCGACACTTCCCAATCGACCGGCGTCGCGAACCGGAAAGGCCCGCGCTGCTTGGTCTCGCCGAAAAGGGCCAGGCGGTCGCGGCCGGTGGCCTCGAAATTCGGTTCCCGGAACGCGGGCACGAGCTTGCCGATCTCGACCGAACCGACCTCCTCGATCCGGTCATCGACCTTCCGGTCGCAGCCCGCCGTAACGGACGCGCAGAGGATGCCGGCGCAGGCAGCCATTAAGGGGAATTTTGAGAGCATGATGGAAAAGAATTACGTCGCGCAGCCTGCGGAGGATTGGGAATTGCTGCTTGATCCGCGCGTTTAACGTCAGGGGGAACGTGGTTTCTCAACAGGATCCGCGTGCCATGGCTTCACCGATACCCGTAGGTCATCGCCCATGCAACCTCTTCTCCGGCATCCTTGACGCCCTCCGGCGCGGTGAAAACGAAGACGACGCTGTAAGTTCCGGTGCGCGGCGGGAGCAGTCGGACGGCAATCCAGCCCTTCTCGGCTTTCGTCTCGACGTCGACCGGGCGACCCTTGGAATCGTAGACCTTCAGCGAGGGCACAGGGCCGGTATCGCCGACCGCTAGCCAGAACCAGTATTCGTTTCCCCGGAAAAGCTGGTGCTTCAGCAACTGCCGCGCTCCCGCTTTCGCCTGTCCTGTCCAGAATTCTTCCCGAACCTTAAAGCCCTCCTTCACTTCGGGAGCGACGGCGGTTTTCAACCGGCTCACCACCGGGGAGTCAGCCGCAAGCGCGGGAACGACCAGCCCCAGGCAAAGGAAAACCGAAAGCCCCCTCATTCCGTGCTGCCGGTTGCGGACGCAGTCGGCCATTCCTCGCGCAACCAGTCGACCACAAGTCCGATCTGCTCGGGGGTCAAGACGGCATTGCCCTCCTCGCCGAAAGCCGGCATCCGGTCGTTCTTCTTCCCGTAAAAGCGCTCGTGGCTCGGATCCGTAATGAAATCAATCGTCCACTGGCGCGAACCATATCCCTGCAGATCGAGGGCCGTACCGTCCTCGTCCCCGATCGAATGG
>JAHEDC010000633.1 GCA_024641425.1 Verrucomicrobiales bacterium
CGCATCGAGGCAGTGGAGCACCCCTTCGGCTCCAAAGGCGTAAACTTTTCCGTCGACGACCGTGGGGGTGGCCCGAGGGCCATCGTCGAAATTGAAATCGTCCCGGTAGTCCGTGGCGTAGGCGAATCGCCATTTCGGCGTGCCGTCGGCGAGAGCAAGCGCCTCGATGACCGCCTCGTCCTTTAACCGGTGGAAAAGGAAAACCGTGTCGCTGGCCACAACCGGCCCGGCGTAACCGCTGCCGACTTCCCTTCTCCATGCGATGCGGGCCTCTCCGTCGGCACCCAGGATGCCGCCGACCTTTTCGTCTCCGGCGGCGTGGAAGTCGCGTTCCATTCCACCGAACTGAGGCCAGTCGCCTGCAAGGGCGGCGGGCGGGAGGGTGAGAGCGGCGGCGAGGGAGAGAAGGAGCGGGCGCATGAGCTTGAAAAATGGCGAAGTCCTAACGACTAATATCGAATCCCCGTGACTGCATGGGCTATTTTCCTACCGTTCCCTTAGCCAGGATACCAGGTTTTACGGGGATCGTCGGCGTCCCGAACGTAATTCCACGACTGTTCGATCAAATCGCGGAAGGCGATCTGCGGGCGCCAACCAAGGCGAAACTTCGCCTTGGCGTTATCGAGCCAAGTGCTGTGGTAGGGAGTCGCGATATCGATGGAGGGGAATCCGCGGGTGTCACCAAGATGGTCGGCGACGGCGCGGTAATCGACGGGTTCGTCCATACAGATGTTGAAGGTTTCACCGAGGGCGTTCTTCGGTCTTTCCAGCGCGGCCATGATCGCGGTGACAAGATCGTCGACGTGGACGAAATTTCGTTTCAAGGCCATTCCTTCGGAATCGCAGAGGACGGGAATCGTACCCGCCGCCGCGAACTGGGCCGCTTTTTCCGGGCCGACAAGATCGATCCAGCGCGGGCCACCGAAAACGTCGTCGCCGAAGGAAAGCGTGTAGCGAAAATCATCCTTCTCCATGATCCAGGGCGCGCGGAGACAGCATCCCGGGAATTGGTATTGGACTTGGTATTGCTCGAGCATCACTTCCTCGAGAACCTTCGAGAGGGCGTAGCAGCCGGGATAGGCGCTGTGGCGCTGCGCCTCCGTTACGGGCGTCGAGTGGGGATAGAAAAAGTGTCCCATCCCTGCATCGCCCCCGATGAGGATGAACTGCGCGAAACCCGGCAGGACGCGGCATTCCTCCAGCAGCCAGAAGAGCCCCTTCACAGTGACATCCATGATGTCCTCGGGTGTTTCCTTGCAGGTTGCAAGGTGGAGGACGTGGGTCACCCCGACCAGTGCTCGCCGGACATCCTCGCGTCTCTCCATCGAGCCGAAGACCGTCTCGACCGCAAGGTCACCAGGCAAGGCCCGTTGGTGGCAGAAGGCGCGGATTGTGGCTTCGGGATCTGGAGGGTGGGCGGAGAAATGCCGAATAAAGGCAAGACCGACCTTGCCGGTAGCACCAGTGACTAGAATTTTCATATAGAATCGAGCGGGTAAGGGGAGTAGAAGCTTTCGCGACGCTTCCTGCACGGAGTTTTTCCTTGGCATCGCACGTGCTTCCTACTAGTCATCAAGGCGTCAAATCGAGAGATTGTCTCGCTTTCTTCTCCAAGCATTACTATGAAAAAGCCTCTTTCGCTCATCGCCCTAGCCCTCGCCCTCCTGTCGGCGCCTTCTTCGCATGCGGCCGTCCTCATTACCCAGTATTATGAAGGGACTTCAAACAACAAATGGATTGAGCTGACGAACCTCGGCGCGACGACCGTCGATTTGAGCACCTACTCGCTCTCGGTTTTCTCAAACGCGAACGCTGAGGGTTACAAAACAGGTGCGAGCGCGACGACGAACACCGCGCTCTCGGGTTCACTCTCCTCGGGTGCGACGATCCTGTATAAGAATAGCTCCGCCGTCCTTCCAGCGTATGCCGCGGGAACCGCCGCCGGATCTGTGAACTTCAATGGCAATGACAGCATGGTGTTGTTCAACGGGGCCGCGATCGAGGATGCCATCGGGTTCACGAATTTGGGGAACGAGGGCGTTGACAAGAGCTTCGTCAGAACCTCGGCCAATGTCGGGTATGATCTGGTGTCGGGAAGCAATGCGACCTCGTTTCCGGCGATCTGGACGGAAGTATCGCTTGCAACGGTGGAAAATGCCATGGCGGGCACGAACGAAAGGCTGGGTGAGACGACCCTGGCTGCCGTGCCGGAACCTACCGCCGCCCTGTTTCTTGCCGTGAGCCTTTCGGCGATCCTTTTGCGTCGTCGCCGCCGGTAGAGGAATCGTCAGCTTGGCATTTTCGCAAAGCTCCGGAAATGCGGAGCCATCGGGCCCTGTGTTTTCAACTGGAACGCCCCGGATTTGGGAGCCGAACGAAGGGAAACGGCGGGCGACGTCCTTTGCGCGAGGTTGGCCGAAGTGACCCCGCTTTCTCACGCGTTCGGGGGGATTGATGGGTGGGTTTCCGAAAAATATACAAGGCCACCGGTGCTCAATGCCGTCTTTTACGGCCCGGAATGGAGCTATCGCCGTCGCTGGAACGGAATTTCGACTTGAAACGGCTCCAGAATCCGCTCTTTTCGGTTTCTATCGGTCGGGACTGAGCCTGGGGTGCGGGGGCGGAACGCGAACCCGTCGACGACGAAGTGGTCCGTTTCGTCTCGGAAACGATCTTCCGGACGTCCGGCTGTAATTCCCGAGAGGATCGTTGGGTGCTCGCCCTCCGTGTCGGGACGGGGTTGGACTCGGACGGCGGTTTCCACTCGGGTTTGGTGGCGGTCGCCACAATGCGGCGAATTTCCTCGCGCCGGTTCTCATCGACGGGAATGCTGCGCGTTCGGTTACCTTTCGGCGCGGAGCCGAGATTCGCCGAGGGTGAGATCCGGGAGCTTTCAGGCAGCTTTTGTCCGTACGGGGCAAAGGTGTTGATGGGGACGGCGTAGTCCCGAGACGATGCTCCGAGTCCTCGATGCGCGTTGATGAATTTGGTTGGATCGTGGTAGCTGGTGAGGGTGCGGTCGAAACTCGAGCGGTTCATGCCAATATTGAGGTTCTTCCTGATCTCGAAGTGGAGGTGGGCGACGTACATCCCGTGATTGGTGCCGATCGTGCCGATCTTCTGGCCCCGTTTGACCCGCTGGTTCAGGGTGACGTAGCGGTCGTTGAGATGGCCATAGAGGGAATCGATGACCTTCACCGAGCCGTCTGTTTCC
>JAHEDC010000164.1 GCA_024641425.1 Verrucomicrobiales bacterium
AGACTCAGTCCGTCCAGATGCTGCGCCGGCCGCGGATCGAGGCCCGCCATCGCGAGCAGGGTCGGGTAGAAGTCCGTGCTCGTCACCGGGACGCCATTGGTACTTCCGGCCTTGGTCACGCCCGGCCAATCGACGATGAGCGGCACGCGGATGCCGCCCTCGTAGAGCCAGCCTTTCCCCGCCCGAAGCGGGACACAGGAGGTCGGTCCGATCGAACGTTTGCCGCCCAAGGTACTCAGACCGCCGTTATCGGAGGTAAAGATGATGATCGTGTTATCGGCGATGCCGGCGTCCTTCAGTGCCTTGACGACGCGCCCGACGCTCTTGTCCACACTATCGACCATCCCGGCGTAGGCTGGATTGTTCTGGGTGAGCCGCGAGGTGCCCTCCCCTTCCTGCCGTGCGGCGGCCTCCTTCGGAATGCCGAGTTCCTCGCGTCGTGCGGCGTAGTCGGCGATGTCCGACGGCTTCGCCTCAATCGGCGTGTGCACCGCGTAGTGGGCGAAGTAGAGGAGGAATGGGCCATCCTTGTGCTCGCCGATGTAACGTTCGGCCACCGCCGTCAATTCCTCGGTGAGGTAGTCGCCTTTCTTGCCCTCGTCGAAATCCGGCACCGAAGCCGCGCTCTTCTTTCCTCGACTGTAGGGAAAGAAGTAGGATCCGGGCTGGCCCGCGCGATTCACCCCGAAGGTAAAGTCGAAGCCCTGCTTGTCCGGCTGGTGCCCGTCGTCGCCTCCGAGATGCCATTTCCCGAGATATCCGGTGGCGTAGCCGTCCTCCTTAAGCGCTTCGGCAAGCGTCACTTCCTCCAGCGGCAACTCCTCGACATTCCTCGGTGTCACGACATCCCGCTTCTGCTGACCCGCGCCGATCCAGTCGGTAATACCGAGCCGCGCGGGATATTTTCCGGTCAGGATACTCGCACGGGTCGGCGAGCAGACCGGACAGGAGGAGTAAGCGTTGGTAAAGCGCATCCCCCGCGCGGCGAGGGCATCGAGTTCGGGAGTGCGATGGAACTTGCTTCCGTAACACCCCAGATCCGCCCACCCGAGATCGTCAATGAGGAAGAAGACGATATTCGGCTTGGCCGCCCGAACAGGCGCGGCCGCGAGAAGCAGAATGGCAAAGAGGAGAGGAAAACGGAACTGATGCATGTCCGGACTTTATCCCGGCTTCGCCGCGCATTGCCAACCTCAAATCGCTGAACCGGAATTCGCGGTCACGCCCAGTGTCGCCGCGATCTCGCGGACGAGGGTTTCCGTCGTCGCCCAGTCGAGGCACTTGTCCGTGATCGAGCGACCGTAGACGAGATCCCCTTTCGGCTGGGGAAACTTCTGGTTGCCGGACTCGATGTTACTCTCAAGCATGGCCCCGATGATGTCGGCGTTCCCGCTCGCCCGCTGCGCCACAATGTCGCGAAGCACGTCAGGCTGGCGGCGGTGATCCTTGCCGGAATTGTCATGGCTCGCATCGATCATGATCGCCCGACGCAGATCGGCCACTTCGAGGAGGTCGCCGGTGACTGCGACATGTTCCGCCTCGTAATTCGTGCCCATCTCCCCTCCCCGCAGGATGATGTGGCAGTGGGGATTGCCCTTCGTCGTAACGGATGAGGCCACCCCCCGGGAACTGACACCAAGGAAAGTTTGCGGCTGCATCGCCGCCTTGATCGCGTTCACGGCGGGGACGAGTGAGCCGTTCGTCGCGTTCTTGAATCCGAGTGGCATCGAAAGTCCGGACGCCATCTGCCGGTGGGTCTGCGATTCGGTCGTGCGCGCGCCGATGGCCGACCAGCAGATGAGGTCGGCAATGTATTGCGGGGTGATCGGATCGAGCAATTCCGTGGCCGTCGGAAGGCCGAGATCGATGGTGTCGCGAAGAAAACGCCGGCCCAAGCGCAGGCCTTTCGGGATGTCATGCGATCCATCGAGTTCCGGATCCATGATGAGCCCCTTCCAGCCGACCGTGGTGCGGGGCTTCTCGAAATAAACGCGCATGACGATGTAGACCGTGTCCTTGACCTCCGCGGCGAGCTTCGCCAAGCGGCGGGCATAATCGAGACCGGCCTCAATGTCGTGGATCGAGCAAGGACCGACCACAAGAAGGAACCGGGGGTCGTCTCCGAAAAGGATATCACGGATCGTCGCCCTCGCTTCGGCGACAAAGTGGGCTTCGGCTTCGGTGGGCGGGATTTCCGCGCACAGCGCATTCGGAGAGGGTAAGGGGACATTCTCGACAACGTTCAGGTCGCTGACCCGGACGGCGGCGGCTTCGGCCACGTTGGCGGAGGAGAGGGAATCGTCGGATATTGACATGGAGAGAGGAGAGGAACGGCGGACGACTGGACGGCGTGGCGCGGAAACGCGACGATTCAGCCGGGAAAATGCGGCCTGTTAGTTCGTGCTCTCGGTCGAAGAAGAAGGAGGCACGACAGGAGCAGGAGCCACGGCAGGGCGATTTACCGGCCCGGAAGCGGCCACCGTGTCCGCATCGGCACGAGAGGGATCCTTGCTCACCTCGGGCCCCTCGATCATTGAATTTCCGCCTTCCTCGCCGGGACGTTCGTCTCCTGGAGGAACGTCGCCGCCGGTCTCTCCCGCGTTCAAGGCAGGCCCCGGCTGGGGTTCAACCGGGACTGCGCGAAGCACGACCTCCTCGTCGCCCATCCCGCCATGAACCAGGGGATCGGCCCCGGCACCACCCTCGCCCTCGCTGGGGCTCGCGGAATCTTCCGGCACCGCTGGCTCATTCGCCCCCACCTTTCCACCGATGAGATTCTCCTCGGTGGTTCCCGGCTGCGCGGCCGGTGATTCTGCCGTAGGCTGGTTTTGGTGCTCGTCCCAAAGTTGGTAGACCACGTAGCCGCCCGCGCCCAAAACGGTCGCGAAGAAAATCGCACTGAGAATCGTGCGCCAGGGGAACCATTCGAAGTTCCAATGCACGCCCGTCATTTCCTCGACCTCTGCCTGCGACACCTGGCTCCTGAAGTAGTGCGGAGCCGAGCGGGCCAAGCGGGCAGGTTTCGATTCGGCCGCTTCGCGTAGTTCCTTCAGAAACGCGCCGGCATCGACCTCCAGATGCGCGCTGTACATCCGCAGAAAACTCCGGGCATAGACGATATTCGGAAAATGCGAATAATCGTCATTCTCAAGGTGACGCACCACATTCGCAGGAATACGCGTGCGGTAGGCCACGTCTTCGACGGACATACCATCCATTTCGCGCTTTTGCGCCAATTGCTTGCCTAGGGTCTGGGCCATAACTCAAGTGCTGTGAGGCCGCCTCCGAACATTTAGTCCAACGGGCGGAACGAATTATCGTCTCCCGACCGGCTTTCCGCAACCTAATCGCTGAAGTCGACAAGGATCTCCCGTGGCCTCGCTCCGTCTCCGGGCCCGATGATGCCCCGCATTTCCAGCACATCCATCATCCGGGCGGCACGGGTGTATCCGAGCCGCAGCCGACGCTGCAGGAGTGAGGTCGAGGCGCGGCGTTCCTGCTCGATGACCTCGATGCACTTCTCGAGGATCTCCTCGTCTTCCTCCGAAACCTCGTCGTCGCCCCCATCGCCTGCGGATAGAACCTCCTCGATGTCGGTCTCGAAGCTAGGTTTCCCCTGCTCCGCGCAAAACTCAACCAGCCTGAGCGTTTCTTCATCCGAAATGAGGGCTCCCTGCGCGCGGGTCAGCTGCGAGGATCCCGGAGGCAAATAGAGCATATCCCCCTTGCCGACAAGTTTCTCCGCCCCCTTGGAATCGAGGATAACGCGGCTATCGAGCGCCGAGGAAACCTGGAAGGCGACCCGCGAGGGAATATTCGCCTTGATGATGCCGGTGACCACATCCGCCCGAGGTGTCTGTGTCGCTATGATCAGGTGAATGCCGGCCGCTCGCGCCTTCTGGGCGATCCGAGCAATAAGACCCTCCATATCGGCCGGCGCTGTTTGCATCAGATCAGCCAACTCGTCCACGATGACGACGATATACGGCAGTTTCTGCGGGATATCGCCCTCGGAGTCCTCCCCCCCTTCGTCCTCGACTTCGCCGGGAAGGGCATCGGTGAGGTCATCGTTGCTCAGAGAGGGCGCGATGTGCACCGCATGCGTCGTGAGCAAGGCTTTCGCGCTCACCGCCGGAATGCCATCGTCCTCCTCGGCACCATCGGCCTCCTCATCGGCCTCCTCATCGTCCGCGTATTCAAACACATACTCGAACTTTGAAACATCCTTCGGCGATTTGCCTGTGGCGGACGCAGCCTTGATTTCCTCATCGGTGTCGAAGGCCTCGTCATTGTCTTCCAAATCCGCGTCCACCGCATCGAAATCGAACTCCGGATGACCCTCGCTCCCTCCCTTGGGCGCCGAGCCCTTTTTACCCTGCCTCGCGGCAGCGGTGGCACCCGCCTTCGCGCCCTCGCTCGCGGCGCGGCCATTGAAGCTCTCGAAATTCCGGACATTCACTTCAGCGAACATCCTGTAGCGGCGTTCCATCTCGTTCACGACCCACCGGAGGGCCATGAGCACTTTCTTCGGATCCGTTACCACCGGCACGATCAGGTGGGGCAGGGCATTGTACATCTGCATCTCCACCACCTTGGGATCGACCATGATGAAACGCAGCTCGTCGGGAGTGAAGCGGAAGAGAATACTGGCAATGATCGAGTTAATGCAAACCGACTTCCCCGCTCCGGTCGCACCCGCCACGAGAAGGTGAGGCATGCGGGCGAGGTCACCGATGATCGTGCGTCCATAGACGTCCTTCCCCAGAGCCAGCGGGATGCGGAATTTCGGATCGGAGAAATTCGGATCCTCAAGCAGTTCCCGAAGTTGCACCATGATCTTGTCATGGTTCGCGATCTCGATCCCCACCGTGTCGCGTCCCGGAATGGGCGCGAGGATGTTGATGCGTTCCGCCTTCGTCGCCCGCGCCAGGTCCGCCTCAAGCTGGGAAATCCGGCTCACCCGCAATCCCGCACTCGGGTAGATCTCGTAGCGGGTGATCGTCGGCCCCCGTGTGATGTCGCCCGCCGTCACCTTGATGCCGAAGGAACCCAAGGTGTCGATGATCACATTCTGGGTATGGAGCAGGGCCCTCTTGTCCGCCGGTTTCGAAGCCTCTTCCTCGTCATAGGTCAGCAGATCGAATTCGGGCAATTCATAGTCCGGGAAACCGATTTCCCGAGCCGGTGTGATCGCGCCCTCTCCCGCTCCCGCCGCCGACTTGTCCTTCGATTTTCTGAGGACCTCGGCCAGTGAAGGCTTGCGTTCGCCATCGTTGGCCCGACGCACCGACGAGTCGAAAATCTGCGGGACCCGTTCCTCAATGGTTTCCGCCAAAGTGCCTTCCCCTTCGTCGTCCGCGAGCGCTTCATCGTCCGGCTCTTCCTCGTCATCAGCGCCCTCCTCCATCGCGTGCGCGTCCACGTCGTCCAGCGAACCATCCCTGGCCCGAACCCGAACTCCACCCTTCCGTTCCCTGAGCGCGAGTTGCTTCTCCAGTTTCCTCTCCTCACGCTCCAGTTTGGCCCTCTGCCGCTCAAGCCTCTCGGCTTCGTCGGCCGCCGCTAGCTTCCTCACTTCGCGTTCCTCAAGATAGACGCGAAACTGCTCCCGGCACTCCATCGCAAAGTGCATCGGGTGAAATCCCGTCACCATGACGAGGCTCACGAGGTAGACGATGAGAGCCACAAGAAAAGCCCCTACCGTTCCCACGATATTCCCCAGGATTCGGCCACCCATAATGTCCCCTGTCACGCCTCCCGCTCCGGGGATGTTATAGACATCATGCCACGATTGAAAAAAGAATCCCTGGAAATGCAACAGACAGGCTCCCGAAACAATGAAGGCCGCGAATCCCACCAATCCTCGCGCGGAGAGCTTGGCATTGAAGAAGAAACGACCGAGGCCAAACCAAATCATCGCCGCCGGGATGAGATAGGCCGCCGCACCGAATGCCGAATAGGTGATGGCGGCTGCAAGCGTGCCAAAAAAGCCCACAAAATTGTGCCGCTCTCCCGTCGGACTCGCGCCACTGCTCAAGCCCCACCACCCGGGAGCATCGGCGGGCGTATACGACACAAGCGCCAGGAAGAGCAGCAAGCCGCCCCCCAGCATCGCCACCGCGAAAAGATCGGTGTTCGCGGGAGGCTCACTCCTGAGTGTCGACTTGCTTCGTGTCTTTCGTCGCGCGTTGGCCATGGTTTCGAGGTGGAATTCTTCGCGTATTCGGCAAGGGTGCCCTTCGGAGGCCGTTCCTTTTGCATCAAAGGATCTAGCTTACTTCCGCCACTCTGAACATTCAATAATAATCTGGAAAGTCTAGCTTTTAAGGAATTTTAAATTTCAATGCCTCGCGCACTCCTTTTGTTTCTCAAATTCCCCACTCCGGGCCGGGTCAAAACACGTCTTGCGGCAGGGATCGGCCCCGAGGCTGCGGCCGATGTCTACCGCTTGCTCGTGGCCCGCGTTCTGGCAAATCTTGCCGGAGTGGAGGCCGATGTCCGCGTGCTCTTCGATCCCCCGGACACCCGAGAGGCCACGCTCAACTGGATCCGCCCCCAACTCCCTCTCGCTGACTTCCCTGCAGTGGAATTTCTCGCACAGGCGGAGGGAGATCTGGGCCATCGGCTTGCCCGCGGCTTCTCCGATGCCTTCAAAGCCGGATACACGCAAGTCGCTGCCATCGGATCGGATTGCATCACCCTGACAGCTGAGATTCTCGGAAAGGCGTGGGTTTCACTGGAGTCGACGGATACGGTCTTTGGGCCGACGCAGGACGGCGGATATTACCTCGTCGGCACCCGATCCTTTCAACCCGCCCTCTTCCGTGGAATCCCGTGGAGTTCAGAAACAACCTTGAGCGCAACCCTCACCGCCGCGACCGACGCGGGGCTCACCGCGACGATGCTGACACGACTGTCTGACATCGATACCTTTGACGACTGGCAGACAGCACGAAAGACTCTCAAGAATACCTCCGATTAGGAATCGGCCGGAATGGCCTGCACTACCGTCCGACGCCCTGAGGCCGGATCCTCGGGCGGTTCACCGTTGGGAAAGCGCAGTCCATAGCGCATTTCGCCGCCCGATTCCTTTACGTAGGCGAGGAGGCCGTCCGCGATTCCCTTCGCCGCCTTCGCCTGGTAGGAATCCGAGAGAAGGCGATCCCGTTCCGCCGCGTTCGAGAGAAATCCGCATTCGATCAGGACCGCAGGCCCGTGCACCCAACGAATCACGACAAAATTGCGGTTCTTCGTCCCACGGCTCACCGCAGAGGTTTCCTCGCAGAATGCCGCCTGCACCGTCTCCGCCAGAGCCTGCCCCCGCTCATCCTCAAAAGCATATTCCTCCGGAATTCCATAGCGGTCCCGTTGCATCTTCATGACGGAAGCAGGGCGGGGCCAGGCGAAATAGGTCTCCACTCCCCGCGCGGTCGTCTCAAGGGAAGCGTTCTGGTGAATGCTCACGAAAATCGACTTTCCATAGCGATTGGCCACCGCCACCCGTTCCTCCAGTTCCATCGCCACATCCCTCGTCCGCGTCATCACCACGCGAACCCCCTCCCCCTCAAGAAGCTTTCTTACCCTCAGTGCGATAGCAAGATTGATGTTCTTCTCGTAATGCCCCTCCCTCACCGATCCTGGATCGCTTCCCCCATGCCCGGGATCCAGTACGACCACCAGTTCTCCCGAATCCTTGGGCGGAGGCGGTCCCTCCTCCCCTTCCTTCTCGGTCTCCCGCGCGCTCTCCTCCATGACATCACGGTCCGCTCCCTGTTCGCCGGCAACGTGCGCCTTTGCCGCGACCCGGTGCGTCACGGGGCCTCTGTCCGTCCAAAGCAATCGCCCGACGCTGAGTCCAAACAGTCCGAGACCAAAAACGGCAACGAGATTCCGGAGGATTTGAGCGATTGGGATCTTCATGGTTGCGGCTTCCGCTCGCGCGCGAGCAAGCATCGCAAACAAAGTGACAGCAATTTCATCGAGTTCTAGTTAATATTACGATTCGACGAATATTTAACTTGTATAATCAAAAATAGTTTATAAATTTTCCCGCTATGCTTAAGGAATCCAAGTGCTGTCTCGTTGCCGTTTCCGCCATTGCCACTGGCGGTTTGATCATGTCCGGGTCATTAGCGAAAGCTGCCGAGACGGGTGCCCTTGCGAAGGAGGTATCCACCCTAAAGGAATCCGTTCGCGCGACGAACACACGATTGCAGCGTGTTGAGGACGAAGTCTCCAGACTCGGAGGAAAATCGGTTTCGGGCGGCACGCAGGTTTCCTACGACAAGCCCTCGCGCACGGGAGGAACGCCTGCCGGAGTCCAGGGAACCCGCCATGTCGTGGCAAGGGGCGACACCTTGAGCAGCATTTCCCGGCAGTATCAGGTGGGTCTCGACCGTCTGCTCGCGGCAAACCGCTTCGATGACCCGCACCGCCTTCGCATCGGCCAGGAGGTGATCGTTCCGGGCACCGCCTCCTCGCCCCCCGCGCGCGAGTCGCAGACACCCGCTCCAGTCCCCGCGCCCAGGTCCTCCCGATCTTCCAGCGCGCCCGCAGGATCGTACGTCGTGCGGGGTGGCGATACCCTGAGCAGCATCGCGCGCACCTACGGCACGTCGGTCAGCGAAATCATGTCCCTGAACCGGCTCTCCGACGCCCACATCCTCAGGATCGGCCAGCAGCTCCAGGTTCCGGGTGCGACAGGGGCACCTTCACGGAAGGACTCTCCTCCTGTTCCCACACCGTCGGCTTCCGGAAATGGCAATGGGGGCGGCGGGAATATCGGCAGCGCGCCGGCCTCCGGCGAAGTCGAAGCTCCAGAGGGCCATGGCTGGTACCAAGTGGAGAAGGGCGATACCCTGCACTCCATTTCCCTCTCGTTCGGGACGACGACCCGCGAATTGCGCTCGCTCAACGCCATGAAGTCCGATGAGCTCCGTATTGGCCAATACCTGCTTGTTCCCGTGAGCGACGAATCCCTTTACGAGAGCTAGAATCCGGCAATCAGTGCCTCCGAATGGTAGTCGTAGCCGACGACACTGCATGGATGAGAACGGGCGACCGCGAGGTTGCCCGTTTTCATTTTCTGCTTTTGGCGTTTGCCGGATACGAGTTCTCCCCTATAATCGGCGCGACGGGAGTCGACGAAATCACGATTTTCATTGTGATCGCGAAATCGGTTGCATCCCGTGACGCTGCATTCAATTCGATCGTTTTCCCACCTAATTTGCATGGATTCCATCTGGTATCTTAAGAAACATGACGACGGCGCGGTCCACGGGCCGGTCACCATCGCGTCCCTCCGTGACTGGGCGCTCGCGGCCAAAGTCTCGCCGCTCGACCGCGTCTCAAGCAACGAGCAGAAGACGTGGAGACGGGCACCGATGATTCCCGAACTCCATATGGACTGGCTCATCGAAGTCAGCAGTGAATTCCTCTACGGCCCGACAACCTTTGGCACGGTGCAGGAATTTATCGCGGCGGGAGAAATCACCGGCGACACCGTCGTCATCAATTGCAAGGAAGGCCACCAAGCCCGGATCAAGGACATGCCGGTCTTCAATAATGGTCCCCGCCGCTCCCCTACCGACGATCTCGTTCGCCGCAGTTCCCGCGACAGCGACAGCGCCGGAACCGACAATGAAAGAGTACGGCGGCTCGAACGCGTTGTCCTCGAACTCCGGCTCGCGCTCGGGGACGCCGAGATGCGCTATCAGAAACTGCGCAACCGCTACATCGAGGAGACGGGCCGGGAACCTTGATCAGCCGGGGGGACGGCAAAGCCGATCTACTCCGTCTCGTAAAGATCGCTCGTATCCGCGTTCGCAAGATCGACCAGATAGCTCGCGATCTTCGCTGTGAGTGCCGCGAAAAAGGCACGTCCCTTCTCACCCGTCGCGAGCGACGGGTCGCCTGAGCCCGTGTCCACCGTGGCCTTGCGCCAATCACGTTGCGCGTAGGCCCAGCCCTCGCGAATGGCCCGCAATCGCGGAGCGCGGGTCGCCCCATCCCCCGCTTCCACCAGCGGGCGGACCAGTTCGGGCCTCAGATGGAGCATGAGACTCGTTTCCAGCTCATCGGCGTGATCACCAGGATTATCGAAGTAATCCCGCGCATCCAGAACCTTGAACCAGTTGATGGAGGAGAGGAAAACCCGGGGAAAACGCGCCTGGAGTTCCCGTGTGATCTGCTTGAAACAATTGCCGCCGTGCCCGTTGAGAACCACGAGTTTTCCAATCCCCTGCCGGTCAAGCGAATCGATGATATCCGCCAGCACCGCGGTCTGCGTCGAGGGATTCATGTTGAGGCAAAGGGGAATATCGAGCTGCCCCGTGTTCACTCCGAAAGGCACACATGGCAGCACCATGGGACGGGCCCCCTGATCCGTCGCGATCCGCGCCGCCTCCGCCGCGATGTGATCGAGTTGGAGATTGTCGGTCCCATAGGGAAGATGGTAGTTGTGCGCTTCCGTCGCCCCCCATGGTAGAACCGCAAGCTCGCAGGGAGTTTCCCGGATCGACTTCCAGTTGGCCTCGGTCAGGACGTAGGGGCGCGCATTCATGGAATTCCAACCTGCCCGCAATTCCCATGGTTTCAAGCGGGAAGGATTTCCCCCATGAATCCGGAAATCTCTCGCCCCCCGGGAAGGGGAAGGATCGCCCGGCGGGGCTAAGGATTGTTCCGCCGTCTATTCGTCACTGCTCCGCTGTGGTCGCGGAAACCCTCACGGCTACCGCGCGGCAGGACGACTTGGCCCCTTCGAGCCGTCTGCGATCGACCGCCGTTCCGTGACCTTCGCGCAGAAAAGAAAACGCCCTCGTTGAAGGAGGAGCCTTCAACCGGCGAGAACCATCCGGAAGGCACGATTTCCATTGCAAATCCGCCCTCAGAGCGCTCAATCAGAGTCGACACACCCGCGCATCGAGGCGGGCCGCAAATCCACCCCATGCTCTTCGCCGTTGCCACCGCCTTCCTCTTCGCCGGCTCCGCTCTCTGCGGACGCCAAGCGACGGATCATCTTGGAAGCCTTCCGGCGAATTTCTGGCGGCTCTTCGCCGCCACCCTCGCCCTCGGCGTCGCCACCGCCATCTTCTATCCGCACAGTTTCAGTGGCCCGACCTTTCTCTGGCTCTTCATCAGCGGTTTCGTCGGCTTCGGAATCGGCGATGTCGCCCTTTACCTCGCCTTCGCACGCATCGGTTCCCGCCTCACCCTTCTCATCAACTTCTCTCTCGCCACCATCCTCGGCGCGATCGGCGATTGGATTTGGTTGGGCGATCCGCTCGACAGCCGATCGGCCGCGGCCGTGGCCATTATCCTCGTCGGCCTTGCCATCGCGCTCCTGGGGGCGCGCCCGACCGGAATGAAGCGCCACGGTTCCCATGCGGCCGGAATCGTGGCCGCCGTTTTCGCCGCTTTCGGCCAAGGCTTCGGTGCCACCATTAGCCGCCACGCCCAGGCTCTGGCCGAATCCTCCGGAATCGAGGTCAGCGGACTGAGCCAGGCCTTCCAGCGAGTGATTGCCGGTCTGCTCGTGGGAGCAGTCGTCCTCCTCTACTTCCGCCTGAAGGCCCCCCAAGCGCCGGGTGCTCCGTTCCGCGCTCGCTTTTTCCCGCCTCGTTCCTCTCTACCTTGGATCCTCGGAGCGGCCCTTTTCGGTCCTGTCATTGGCGTCAGCTGCTTTCAATGGGCCCTTCTTGAAACACCCAATAGCGGTATCGTCCTCGCCATCGTTTCTACCAGCCCCCTTATTCTGATTCCCTTTGCGGCCTTTCTCGAAAAGGACCGGCCGACCGTAGCCTCGGTTGTCGGCGGCCTCATCGCCGTCGCGGGCGTTGCCCGTCTCTGCCTGCTGCGCGCCTGATTTGGATCGGGAATTTGGTTTGGTGCTCGGATTTTCCAGTACATATTGCCCTCAGTCCATCTAGCCAGACCCTCGCCATGAAAAAAGCATTCGTCCTTTCCCTCCTCTTCCTCGCCGCCGGATCCGCCGGAGGCTATTTTCTCGGGCTTCACCGAGGGGGTCAGTCCGCCGCCGC
>JAHEDC010000634.1 GCA_024641425.1 Verrucomicrobiales bacterium
GACCGAGAAAGGCCGGCCTTACTTCGTCATGGAGTTGGTGAAGGGGATGGCGCTCACCGAATTCTGCGACCTCCAGCGACTCGATACCCGGCAGCGCTTGGAAATCTTCGCCGACATCTGTTCGGCCCTCTCCCACGCGCACCAGAAGGGAATCATCCACCGCGACCTCAAGCCCTCGAACATTCTCGTCACCCTGCACGGCGACAAACCCGTGCCGAAGGTCATCGACTTCGGCATCGCCAAGGCCACGCAGTCGAAACTAACCGAGCACACGCTCTTCACCCGTTTCGAGCAGTTCGTCGGGACGCCCGTTTACATGAGCCCGGAGCAGGCCGCGCTCAGCGGGCTCGACATTGATACCCGGTCGGACATCTATAGCCTCGGTGTCCTTCTCTACGAGTTGCTCACCGGCAAGCCGCCCTTCGACGCCCGCTCGCTCATGAGTGCGGGCTACGACGAGATGCGCCGCATTATCCGAGAACAGGAACCGCCGAAGCCAAGCACCCGCATCGGCACCCTCCTGGAAAGCGAGCGCACGGGACTCGCCACGACCCATCGAACCGATGTTGACAAGCTTGGGCGCCTCCTTCGCGGGGACCTCGACTGGATCATCATGAAGGCGCTGGAGAAGGATCGCAGTCGACGCTACGCCACCACCGACGCCTTCGCCCTCGACATCCGCCGTCACCTGAACGACGAGCCGGTCGAGGCCGCCGCGCCTTCCGTGGCCTACCGTTTCAGGAAATTCGCGCGTCGCAACCGGCGGGGTCTCGGGGTCGCGGCCGCCATCGCGATTCTCCTCGTCGCCGGCGTCGTGGCGACGGGCTGGCAGGCGATCCGGGCCACGCTGGCCAATCGGGCGCTGCAGGATCAGATCGTCGAGACGGAGCGCGAGAGGGGTCGGGCCGAGACGAATTTCCTTCTCGCCCGGAAGGCGGTCGACGATTACCTCGTGCGGATCACCAACGATCCCCGACTGAACGCGGGCGGCCTCCAGCCCTTGCGTCGACAGCTCCTCGGGGACGCGATGGGTTACTACGAGAAGTTCCTCGAAACAGAGGGCGACAATCCAGAACTGCGGGAGGCGACGTTCCACGCCCGCTTCCAGATCGCATCCATCCACAGCCTCATCGGTTCGAAGGACGAGGCGCTCGCCTCCTACCGCGAGGCCCTCGCCGGACTGGATTCCTCTGGCGACGAGGAGATCGCGCGGGAGGAGCGGGCGACCTGCCACTACAACAGTGGCTTCCTTCATCTCGAACTCGACCATTACGCCGAAGCCGAAACCGCCTTCGAGGAATCCCGCGTCCTGCGTGAACGCCTTCTCGCCGAGGATCCGGAAAATCCCGATCGGATGGCCGATCTCGCCGCGTCCCACAATGCCCTTGCCATCGTGATGACGAAGTCCTATCGACCGGAGAAGGCAGTGGCCCCATTGGAAACGGCATTGGCCATTGGACAACGCCTCGTGACCGCCCACCCGGAGCGCGCGGACGCGCATTCCGCCCTCGGCGCCCGCTTGAACAGCCTCGCCGACGCACAGCGCCTGCTCGGTCAAGAGGAAGCGTCGGAAAACAGCCTGCGGGAAGCGATCCGATACCAGGAACTGGCGGTAGAGAGGGAGCCGGAAAATCCGCAATACCGCGCGTTCCTTGCCAACCACCAGTTCAATCTCGGCCTTTTCCTCGCCGCCCGGGGCGCCCCGGAAGCCCGGACGATGCTGGAGAAGGCGCTGCGCGAGCGGGAACGGCTCGTGGCCCACGACCCGACGATCACCGAGTGGCAGTTCCTCCTCGCCCGCACCTGCATGGAACTCGGCAACCTCCCTGCGAATGACGCCGACGAGCACGATGAGGCCCGGAAGCATCTGGAACGGGCGGCGGGCATTCTGGAACACCAATTGGAGATCAATCCCGACTGGAACGACGCCCGGAGCAGCCTCGCCCGCGCCCTGCATCTCCTCGCCCTCGGTTATCAGTCGGAGGGTCGAGACGAAAAGGCGCTGGCCGCCTGGCGGGACTCTGCCGCTCTCAGTGAAAGGCTCGTCGGAGAGGATCCGATCAACGCCCCCACCCACCGGAGCAATCTCGCCCGGTCCCTTCTCTATGTCGGGCTTTTCCACTCCGGTGCCGGCCGGAATCCCGAGGCGCGGGAAACGCTGGGCCGGAGCCGCGCCGCCTACGAACAGCTCCTCGCGGAAGGTTCGAAGGATCCGGAGCACAAGAGCAAGCTGGCCTTCGGACTGAATACGCTCGGGCTCATGTTCGGGAGAGAAGGTAACGATGCGGAGGCCCTCGAAGCCTACGAGCGCGCCATCGTCCTTCTGGAGGCACTTCGAGGCGAATCTTCCCCGGACACGGCCAACGACGTACTGCTTGGGGGCGTTTTCTGCAACAAGGGACATCTCCTCGCCTCGTCCTCCGCGACCGAGGCGGCACTCGACGCTTACGCCCGCGCCGACGAAACCCTTCGCGCCGTGCTCGCCGCCGCACCAGATAACCGGGAGGCGGGCTTCTATTTCTTCAACACGGTATCGGGAAAGGCCGCCGTCCTCGCCGCCGCCGACCGCAACGCCGAAGCCGTTGATGCCTGCGCCCGCGCCCTCGAATCGGGGCCCGTGGCCTTCCGTCCAAGCTTTCGCCTCCGTCTCGCCTATTATGCCGCGCTCTCCGGGGACACGGAGTCCGCTCTGCGCGAGGTGGAGGCGCTTGTAGGGACGGTCGCTTTCGACGACGGAGCCAAGCGCGACCTCGCCTCCGTCTACGCCGTTTCGGCGGCGGCGGCACGCGAAAGCGATCCCGCTCTCGCGGCCACCCTCGCCGCGCGCGCGCTCGCGCAGTTGGCCCTTTGTCTCCGCGAAGGCTCCCTCGACCGCGCGTCCATCGAGGCGGAATCCGACTTCGATGGACTCCGGCAGGAGCCGGGGTATCTCAAGCTCTTTGACTCCAGCCACCCCTAGCGGGAAAGGAAATCCCCGAGCCGGGGTTGAGCCGATCTCGGGGTCTGTGGGCCGTGGGGACGGGAGGAAGTCTCGGACCGCTCTCGGGTTGGCGCGGGTTACAGAAATCGCAAGCAAGTCAGTCCGGCGCCGGAGCCAACCGTCGAAAGGGGGGGCAAGAAATAGGGGTCAGGACGGAATAGTTGCAGAACCGGTCACCAAGGGAAGCTTTAAAAGCGACCGCGAAAGGGGTCAGGCTGGAATGGCACTGA
>JAHEDC010000635.1 GCA_024641425.1 Verrucomicrobiales bacterium
CCCCACGGCATCCAATCGACGGGATTGTTCGCGTGCTGGAGGAGATAGGGGGAGGTTTCGTCGGCGAGGGCGTTGGGCATGGGGGAGCCTAAGGCAGAAACCAGAAATCAGAAACCAGAAACCAGCAGTGTGGCGAGTAAGTGAAAAAGAACCGAGAATTGGAAATGCGGTTCCTTTCGGACTCCCTGCGAGCCGCGGCTTTCACGGCCTGCCGCGAGACGCGGCAGCTACAGTTCGCCTTCTATGAGGTCGTCAAGCGTCTGGCGCTTGCGGACAAGGGTGGCGTCGGCTCCCTCGACGAGGATCTCGGCGGGGAGGGGGCGGGAGTTGTAGTTGGAGGCCATGACGAAGCCGTAGGCACCGGCGGACATCAGGGCAACGTGGTCGCCGGGATTGAAATCAGGTAGCTCCCTGTCCTGGCAGAAGAAATCGCCGCTCTCGCAGATCGGGCCGACGACATCGACCTTGGTGAGTATCGAAGATGTAGGCTCGATGAGAGGGACGATCTCGTGATGGCCTTCGTAGAGGGCGGGGCGGATGAGATCGTTCATACCCGCGTCAACGATCTTGAACGTCTTGGCGGATCCCTTTTTCTCGTAAAGGCAGCGGGTGACGAGGACGCCAGCGTTGCCGACGATGTAGCGGCCGGGTTCGAGAAGGATTTTCAGGCCGAGATCCTTGATGCGGGGAACGAGTTCGCTGCCGTATTTCTCGATGGTGAGGGGGCGCTCGCCTTCCGGCTTGGATGCCCACCAATCCGGGGTGCCGGATTGCAGGGAGTCATGATAGACGATGCCGATTCCGCCGCCGATGGACCAGAACTCGATGCCGTGCCTTGCCTTGAGAGCGGTGACCAAGGGAATCACTTTTTCGACCGCCTCGATGAAAGGGTCTATGGATGTGAGTTGGGAGCCGATGTGCATCTGCAGGCCGCGGAGCCGGATGTTCGGGAGTTCTGCGGCAGCCCTTTCGTAGAGGCTTTCGATTGCGCCGAAATCGACCCCGAACTTGTTCTCGCTCTTGCCGGTGGAGATGTATTTGTGGGTTTTGGCGTCGACGTTCGGATTAACCCGGACGGCGGCAGGGGCGATTTTTCCGAGTTCCCCGGCGACTTCGTTGAGGTAGCGGAGTTCCTCCTCGCTCTCGACGTTGAAGGAGTAGATGCCCTGTTCGAGGGCGTAGATGATTTCTTCCCGGGTTTTTCCGACGCCTGCAAAAGTGCAGTGGGCGGGGTCGCCACCGGCCTTGATGACGCGGAAAAGCTCTCCGCCGGAAACGATGTCGAAGCCTGCACCCTTGGTGGCGAGCAGGCGGAGGACGGAAAGGTTGGAGTTCGCCTTGACGGCAAATGCGATCTCGTGATCCACGCCTGCCAGCGCCTTGTCGAGGCGGGTGTAGTGATCGGTGATGGTCCCCGCCGAGTAGACGTAGAGGGGTGTGCCGTATTCAGCTACGAGGGTGGAGAGGGGAACGTCCTCGCAGTTGAGAGCACCGTCCCGGTAAGAAAAGCCATGCATGGCTGCCTTTACTTGACGACGCCAGCCTTCTTGAGAGTCACGTAAGCACCATTCTTGTTGATGGTCTTAAGTGCGCGGCAGCTCAGCTTGAGGCGCACGAATTTGCCGAGTTCAGGAACCCAGATGCGCTTGTTCTGAAGATTCGGGGACACGGTGCGCTTGACCACCTTGGTGACGTGACGACCGATACCACCCTTTTTCTTGGCCAAGCCGGAGCGGTGAATTCTTCCGCCGGAGCGGACGCGGGTTCCTCTGATGCTGCAAATACGTGCCATAATGAAAATTGGTTATCGGGGGGCGGAGAATGCCCCGGTATTCCGATCCGTCAAGACGAATCGTTGCAGGAATCCGATTTTTAGGCGGTTCAGTCCCTGCGGCGGAGATTCAGCCATTTCCCGACGTCGCGGAAGACCTTTTCCCGGTCATCGTCATACATGAGTAGATGGTGGGCTTTCGGGTAGTTATGATAGGTACAGGGGATATCCGATGGGATGCGGGCGAAAAAGCCGCGCATGTCGGAGTCATTGTTGAAAAAGTCCTCCCCGCCGTGGAGGACGAGAGTGGGCACCTCCAGTTTCTCGGCACAGCCGTTCATCCCGTTGATCAACTTCGTGAGCGTTCCAAGGAGCCGCAGTGTATGTTTATCTATGTTGTAGGAGTTCGTCTTCGATTGCTCGGAATGGTTCGATTCGCTGGTCATCTGCACATTTTGCCCTCCCGAGATCGCATCAATGGGAACGCGGGCGAGGGGTAGCGTGGCGGCGGCGGCTTGGAGAAGGGCAGGTTTCCAAGGCTCGATGTCGTCCTTGAAGCGGACGATGGGGGACGATAGCACCAATCCGTCGCAGGGCGGGTGCCCTTTGGGGGCGGAAACGAGAGCGTGGGTGGCGATGAGCGCTCCCATGCTTTCCCCATACCAGATGATTTTCGCTTTGGGATGGCGTTCCTCCACCAGCTGGGTGAAGGCCTCCAGATCCGCATACCACTGGGCGGGATCCCCGATGTCGCCACGGCGCTCGGTGATGGGATCACTGCCCTGGCCGCGGACTTCGTAAGCATAAACGGCGGTTTTCGGCTGCCTTTTCACAAGATACTCACCCAGATTTTTATAGTCCACCGAGGCTCCGCAGAAGCCATGGATGCCGATGACCACGATATCGGCATCCGTATCCGGCCTCTTCCATGTGCGGTATCCGAAGGTGTCGGGCGTGGCTTCCCCTCCCTTCTGGTTGGTCACAAGATAGTCTTGGGGTGCGCATCCCGCGAAAGCCAGGCCGAGCAGGAAAGCGGGTAAGAGCCTGAAACTTCTTTTGGTCACATGGGCAACCTGCGTGATAGTCCGCAGCTTTGCAACAGCGGATGACGCGCTGCGCACCGGGGGGCTGCGGTTTACATAGAATTTACGTGTTCTCGGGGTTTTTGAATTTTCATTCGAAACCAACTGTTTATACATGGAATTCGAACCAAATCTGTATTTTATGAAATCCCGGCATCTTCTTCCTCTCATCCTCACGATTACCGCACTGCCCCTGGCGGCCGCCCCGCGCCTCGTCGTCTCCACCCCTTCGTTGGCTCCCGAATCAAAGGTCGATGTCATATTCGACCAGCCCATGGTCGGCCAGGAGGCCTTGGGCAAAACGGTCGAGAACAAACTCATCGTCACAATACCTGCATTGCCCGCGAAGCTGTTCTG
>JAHEDC010000636.1 GCA_024641425.1 Verrucomicrobiales bacterium
CGCCGGATGATATGTTCGACCATGACAATCGAGTCATCGATGATGAGTCCGACGGCAGCCGCCATCCCGCCGAGGGTCATGATGTTGAAACTCAGTCCGAGCACACTGAGTAGGAGGACGGTGGTGGCCAGCGTGGCGGGCACGGAGAGCACCGCGATGAGGGTGATCTTCCAGTTCCGCAGGAAAAAGAAGAGGATGAAGGCGGCGAGAGCGGCACCGATGAGGACGGCATCCCGCACGCTGCTCGCGGAGGCGACGATGAGATCGCTCTGGTCGTACCATTGGGCGACCTTCACCCCCTTAGGCAACTTGTCGCCGAGAGCGTCGAGTTGTTTCTTCACTTCGCCCGCGATCTGCACCGTGTTCGCGCCGGGCTGTTGGTAGATGAGGAAGAGGACGGCATCGTGGGCGTCGGCAGTGACGCGGATAAACTGGGGCTCGGTCTCGGCCCGCACTTCCGCCACGTCTTCGACGCGCACCACGCCTGCCGGGCCGGAACGGAGGAGCGTGTCCCCAATTTCGACGAGGCTCTTGAAGCGCACGTCCGAGACGATGAGGTAGAGTTTGTCGTGATCCTCCAGGCGACCGACGGCGGTGAGGACGTTCGAGGCGGAGAGCGCGGTGGCGACATCGCTGATCGTGATGCCGAAGGACTGGAGTTTGGCCGGATCGACGACGACGCGGTATTCCTCGGTCGCGCCGCCCTGCACACCGATCTGGGCGACACCGGGGATGGTGGAGAGGAGGGGACGGAGCTGGTAGAGGGCGAGATCCCGCAGTTCGACCGGGGAGCGGGTGTCGGAGGTCAGGCTGTAGGCGATGACGGGAAAGACGGTCGGATCCATCCGCTCGACCTGGAACGAGGCTCCGGCGGGAAGGGTGGGAAGGATGCGGTTGACTTCGCTCTGCGCCTGGAGCAGCGCCTGCACCATGTCCTCGCCCCAGTCGAAATTGACCGAGATCTCGTTGCTGCCCCGGCTGGTGGTCGAACGAATGTGGCGGACCCCGGGGATAGCGCGCAAGGCTTCCTCGACGGGGTAAGTGACTTCGACCGCCATGCGCTCGGCGGGGCGGTCGCCGGCCTCGACGCTGACCCGCACGCGGGGGAAATCGACCTGCGGAAAGAGGGCGACGGGCAGTTGCCAGCCGCTCAGGGCTCCGCCGATGGCGAGGACGGCGAGGAGGAAGACAATCGAACGGGAGTGGCTCTGGGCCCAGCGGGTGAAATTCATGAAGTGAGAATTTCGAAGTTAGAAGGAGGAAGCGCTCGGTCGGTATCAGTTGGATACTTTGACTTCCATGCCGTCTTCCACGACGTAGTTACCGGAGGTGATCACCTCGTCGCCTTCCTTGAGGGTCTCTCCGGTGACGGCGGATTGGGTTTCGGTTTCAATGCCGGTGGTGACCTTGTGCTCGACGGCGTGCCCGTCGACGACGGTGAAGAGGATCTCGCCTTCCTCGCCGGGAAGCACGGCGCCGCGGGGAACAACGAGGGCTTCCTCCTGGTGGAACTCGATTTCACCGCGGACATAGCCATCGAGGAGAAGCGCGCTCTCGGGAGGAACGCTGACGAAGGTATCCACGAGGCGCGTCGTCGGGTTCACGCGTCGGGTGATGAGACGGACCTTGCCGTCGACGTTGACGCCTTCCTGGCTTACGGCGGCGAGGCGAACGCGTTGGCCGGCGACGAGGCTTCCGGCATTCTCGGGTTCGACGCCGAGCATGACTTCGATGTGTTCCGTGGGCACGATGGCAAGGAGCGGGCTTCCCGCCGGCACGATGTGGCCGATGCGGACATCGATGCTGGCGACGACGCCCGCGATATCGGCCTTCAGAGTGGCGCGTTCAGTGGCTCCGCGCGCCTCAAGGCTGGCCAGCTTCGCGGCGGTGTCCCGGGCGGCCTGGAGGGCGAGCTGGAGTTCCTGGTTGACCGCGAGGTTCAGATCAAAGCGCCGCTGGGTTTCCTCCAGTTGTTTCTGCGATGCGTCCGCGGCGGATTTGGCCTCGGCGAGCATGAGTTTCGCATCGGGACTGAGTTCGATCTCGATGAGGGAAGCGCCAACCTCGACCGGCTCGCCGGCGGTGACAAGAAGCCGTGCGACCTTGCACTCGTACTGAACCGAGATGCTTTCCAGCTCGTCGGGCTGCGCGACGACGGAGCCGTAGGCGACGATGGTTTCGGCGATGGGCCCCTTTTCGAGCTTCACGGTCTCAACGGTGGCGATGGGAACGATCTCCTCTTCTCCTCCCGGTTCTTCGCCCTCGGGGGCGTTGGCATGGCAACCGGCGAACGCGAGGCCCGCCAGGGCGACGAAGATTCTCGATTTCATGGGGCGAGGTGCCAGGCGGCGGCGGTTTCGAGGGCGACGCGTGCTTGGGCGAGTTGTTGGCGGAGTTTCAGGGTTTCGATCAGGCGGAGGGTGAGGTCGTTCTGGGCAGCGTAATAGCCAAGGACATCGGCGTCGCCCGCTTCGGTGGCCTTGCGAGAGACCTCGACGACCCGCTGGAGCGCGGGAACGGCATGCTCGGCGTGGGCGATCTGCTCGTTGAGGGAACGGAGGTCGGCGACGGCGGCCGCGATGTCCGAGCGGGCCTCGAAAACGCGGTTCGTGTATTCGTCGTGGAGCCGCTGGCGGGTCGCTTCCTCGATCGCGATGCTGCCCTGGTTCCGGTCGAAGAGCGGGATGTCGATGGTGACACCGGGGCCGGCGGTCTTGACGTTGCCCGTATCGGTGGCACGGCTGAAGCCGACACTGATGTTCGGGAACTGGGCGATGATGGCGGCGCGGAGTTTGCCGTCCTCGCTCTCGTAACCCCGCTTGAGGGCGAGGAGATCGAGCCGACGCTCTTCAAGTCCCTCCAGCAGTTTCGATTCCGAAGGAGGCGTGACGCGGGCGGGCAGGGCGAGATCGCCCTGAGGGCGGAGGTTCGTTCCCGCGGGATAGCCGATGGCCCGGTTCAGCGCGATGCGGCTCCGCTCGCGTTCCTGCCGAAGGCCGAGCAGGACGGATTGGGCCTCGTTCGCGGAAGCCTCGGCGGCGGCGGAATCGAGCACCGTTTTCTCGTGCGCTTCGGCGGCCTTGGTGAGAAGGGCGGCGTTCTTTCGGAGACGCTCCGCGATCTCCCCGGCCTGGGCGATCTGGGCGTCGAGGGAGGCGAGATCGTAGAGGGCCGACTGGGCGGCGAGGGCGGCCTGCCATTCCTGCCA
>JAHEDC010000637.1 GCA_024641425.1 Verrucomicrobiales bacterium
CGGCGCGAAGGGTTGAGGAAATCATCTCCTCAATCGTGTCGAGGTTCGTTTGCGTATTCCGCACCGTCAGCTTGCTGGAAGCCGCGTTGTAGAAGGCAGAGGCGCCTTCCGGAAAGGGAATACCGGAACTGGTGAGAAAGTCCTTCGCAGAGGCGGAAATCGGCTTCAGGTTGGTTCCTCCGGCCGCTGCCCCCGCACTCGCGAACGGATCTTCGGGAACATCGGAATCGCCACCAGGAGCCGTGTTGAGAAATCCAGGCGGGACACTGTAGGTGCGGGTGAGGAGTTGTGTGCTGGCGGCGCTTTCCGAGACGATCGTGACCGCGAAACCGTCGATCTTGTATTTGGTTCCGGTGTCCCGGGTGATGTAGCGGAGGATCTCTGCGAGCGGCACATTTCGCAGGATGAGGCTGAGGCGAGCGTTGCGGGCCACGGTGTCTTCTTCGGCGAGGGCGAGGACGATATTGACGCCTTTGCCCAAGGGATCCGATTCCCTGCTTTTGGCGGTGAGGAACTCAACCGCCTCCGCCAGCGAAGTGTCGTCAAAATCGACAACGGAAAGGACGGTATTCGTGAGGAGATTCTCGATCTCTATCGAGGAATCGTCGCTAGAGATTCCGCTCAGCACGCCGGTTCCGGAGGAGCCTTGGATATCGAGATCGTCGAGCGGAACCGCCGATTCCCAGGCTTCGTCAACTCCCCGCAGCATGGAGGCCCGGGTATGATCCCGAGCGGAACTCTGGTAAGCGATACGCTGGGACTCGGCTTCCTCAAGTCCGCGTCGGGCGGAGGAATTCGTGGGGTCAATCCGAAGAGCCTCATTGTAGCGGGCTTCGGCCCCAGCGAAGTCAGCAAGCTCTGACAATCCTTTTCCTTCCTTGAGTAGCTCCGAGACCCGTTCGACTCGCTCAAGGTGTCCCGGGGTGAGGGCACGGTTGTAATAATCCGGATCGCGAAGTTGTTTCCGGAGTTTGAGGGCGGGGGCGTAGTCGGGGGCGAAGTCCGGCTCCAAGACCGCATCGAGAAACGTGGCGGCCTCATCATAGCGCGCTCCCGCGATCAGCGATCGCGCCTGCTCGACGGATGCGGTTGAAAAGCGATCGAGGGCCATGGCGCGTGCCTCGTCAGACATCAGGGACGGCTGCATGCCGGTATAGGCGGAACGATAGTTAAGAATCGCACCCGGAAGATCGCCGTCTGCCCGAAGCTTGTCTCCTTCCGTAACGAGGCGAAATGCGTTCTCTATCTGCTGCTGGCGTCGTTCGACCTCGCGCTCGGCCGCGCCTCCTCCGGAGGGTTCCCCGGCAAATGCGGGAGCCTGCTGGTGCACAAGAAGGGCTACCGCGATCACGCCTGAGGTAAGGACGGATACGGTACGCTGAAGCACTGCGCGAGTCGCAGGGAAGCGGCCGCGCGGGCCACCGGAGGTAGCCCCGCTAAGGGTTGAAATTCGCATTGAGAGGATTGGGTCGGGTCGAAGCTAATCAGAATTCATCTCTCTTGTAACGTTTTTTTTCGCCCGAGGGAAATTTTCCCGGTTTCGGATTCCCGGGAAATATAAGGTGCTCTCCGCGAATCGATTGAAGCGGCAAGGTTCAATCACTGAGGGGAAACTCGAGCTGCGTCTGACTCGAAGGGAGGCTTGAACGGGTGGCGGGACGCCGGATGCGGCGCATGATTTCGTTAACTTTCCTGAAAAACCCGGATTTTGTCTCACGGGCGGAAGCGGTGGAAACGGACTGCTGGTTATTCATCTGAACATAATACTGTTCGAGCGAACAAATTCAATGGGAATTTGTTCGGGACGATGGTTTTGGTGCGGTGTGGGGGAAGCCATTCTGCCCAGTGTTCAGGAATGGTATGAAACGGCTGGTTTTTCTCGAGGAGGGAGAGTCAATGCATCCTCCGGTTGAGGGTGCCAGGGGGTAGAACGATCGGGCTCTCCATGCTTGCACGGATCTGGCGGAGGGCACATGAGTCTGCTTCCATTGTTTCGCGTTAGCGTAAGGGTGCTGATTTGGGAATCGTCGGCCTCCGTAGTCAAGGGGGTGGGGATTCCATCAAGAATCGCCGATTTCGATCCAAGTGGGGACAGGTCGCGGCTGGGTTTGCGTAAGACGTTGCAGGGACGCTGGCGGGTAACCCACCCTCGACCCCAATCCCACCCCCCGCTTAACGGGGTTTCAGCAATTCAGACGTGCCCTCGCCGAACATGGTGAGGGTCTCCATCGTCTCGTGCATCGAGGCCGGGAGGGGAAAGATGCGGGTTGCCGGAACGATCTGGAGTTGTCCCAGGGTCACGGCGGGCACCGAGGGGAGGAAGACTGCGATGTTGCCATCTCCAAGGTCTTCGACCGCGAAGCCGATGACCTTGGTGCCGCTGCCATAGAGATCCACAAGAACGGGGCGGAAGCGCGTCTCTCCTTCCTCGCCCAGATACTGATGAGCCAGGCTGCGGATCATCTTGTAGCCGGGGATCTTCTCCAGGAAGCGGGTCTCGATCCATCTGCGGAACCGCAGTCCCCAGCGGGTACGAACGAGGAGTCCCGTGAAGTAGCAGCCCAGCACAACGAGGAGTAGCGAGGCCACGATAACGCAGGTCTTGATTGAAGCGGAGTCGAAGGGCAACTTCTCGAAGACCGGGCCAAGCAGGGCTCGTGTGATAGCCGTAACCTGCCAGAGCGCGAAACCGATGATGCCGAAGGGCACGACAACGAGGAGGGCGCCGAGTAGCGTGGTCTTGAGGAACCCGAGGGGAGGTCGTTTTTTCCGTGTCGTCATGCCCGCATTCTTTCACTGGCTGGGCACGTTTCAAGCGACGAGATAGCTTTGCGCGCGAAATCACGCTTCGAATGCGCGGCCAATCCGCTCCGGTGATACGCCTTCCGGATGGAGGGTTCGCTGGCACCTCATGGGGGAGGACGTGCGCATCTCGCCTGGTTTTTCCGCCGCACCATGCGGGACCTCGATCCACGCGTCCGGCCCTTTATCGTTTACCCGGTATGCAGCCGGGCGAAACGCTTGCACATCGTCTGGGAGAGGCGCTCGGGGGTGGCGATGATGTCGAAGTGGTCGTGGTGGAACATCTGCGGGAAGTATTCGGCGGCGCGCTTCTCGATGGCGAAGGCGTGGGCGGCGATGCCGTGGCGACGGCCGGATTCAAGGGCCTTGCGCACGTCGTGGATGCCGTAGTTGCCCTC
>JAHEDC010000165.1 GCA_024641425.1 Verrucomicrobiales bacterium
GGAGCCACCAGCCGGGCCTGGTTCCTCGAGGACATGTTCCAGTTCGCCGGCGGCAATGTCGCGAAACTCCCCATGGACCACCACGAGCTGATGGCCATGGTGGCGCCCCGCGCCCTCCTCGTCCTCGGGAATCCCGATTACGAGTGGCTGGCCGACGAATCGGGCTACGTCTCCTGCCGGGCCGCCCACGAGGTCTGGAAGGAGTTTGGCATCGGCGATCGCTTCGGCTTCTCCATCGTTCCGGGCCATCCGCATTGCCAGCTGCACGCCGCGCAGCGACCGGAGGTCGAAGCCTTCGTGGACAAATTCCTCCTCGGCCAATCCGAGGTGACGACCGATGTCACGACGCATTCCTTCGACAACGTCGACCATGCCCGCTGGACGGCCTGGTGGGGCGAAGGTAAACCCGTTTTCCCCGAACGAAGCCGGGAAGGCATCGAAACCGTCGCTTTCGAAGCGGAGACTTCGAACGTCGGCGCCCACTGGCAGATCGGCCACGACGACCAGGCTTCGAGCGGTGCCTACGCGGCAGCCCGGACAGGCACGCAGAGCATCGCCGAAGCGCCCACCGGCAGCGAAGGGGTTCTCTCGATGCCCTTTTTCCTCAAGGCCGACGGAAACTACGCCGTCTTCGCCCGGCTCGATTGCCCGACCGCGGACGACGATTCCTTCTGGATGAAGATCGACGATGCTCCCTTCGAGATGCTCAACGGCCTCGCGACCAGCGGATGGAGCTGGGTCAAACTAAAGCAGCTCCCTTTGAAGGCCGGAGCCCACACCCTGACCATCGGCCTCCGCGAGGACGGCGCGAAGCTGGACAAGATCAGCCTCTCCAACGACCCCTATCCGCCGGAGGGAATGGGAGAACCGGCCGACGCCCGGTGATTCCACGGGGGGCTCGCGAATAGGGTTGCCGTACCATCGCCGTCACTTCCCGAAGATATCCGGGCTCGGCCAGCGGTCTTCGAATCCGCCGACCAGTTCTTCCACCGGCGGCTTGACGCTGGGCCAGCTATGGGGGCGGATGCGGACGGTGCGGCCCGGGCGGAAACCTTCAAGGACGAGCGGCACTTGAAACCGGACTCGAATCCCGCTGCTCCCGAATTCGGGTTCCCCGTCGGCCCGTTCCACCGAAAGGATCCTGCCATCCATGCCATCGTGGTCGGGCCACCAGGTGCGCAAAGTGTCTTCGGCGGCCGCCATCTGGGCACCGCTCTCCGGCTTGAAATCGGCGTAGAGCGATTCATCCATGCCGCCGAACAGCGTCGCCGTGATCGTCGCGTCTCCGAACTTTCCATGCGCGACCGTGTCGACCCGGGCCGGCATCCAGCGCAGGCGGATGTGGCGGAGGTGCTGCCCGCGTTGGCGCTCGGTCGCGACTTTCATCGCGGCTTCATCCAACCAGAGATCGGCGACGTGGAATTGCTGGTAGAGGTACCGCGGATGCCAGGTCAGACCGAGCTGCACGGCCTGACCGTCCATGCTCTTCTTGCCGGTGGCCGGCCAGGTTCCGTCCGCGATGAGGTCGGCGAGTCCGAGCAGTTCGCGACCGCGCCAGATGCGGGTCGACGCGTCGATCGTGAGCTTGTGTTCGCCACCGAGCCCCTCCCCGCCTTCCTTCCGATCCAGACTGGCAACCAGGAGCCCTTCTCCGCCGTTGATCTCGACTTCCGTCAGTTTCCAGGCTTTCCCCTCGCGCAGACAAAGGCTCGGACCATCCTCTAACAGAATGGCGTGGTTTTCACGCGGCTGGGTGACATCATTTCCCGTCACCACCGGGACGGCGGAGGTCTTGGGATCGGGCGGCAGGTAGAAGCGGCCATACAAGACGGTGCCGAGAGGAATATCCCGCAACTCGGCCGGAGCACCGCGGTAACGGATCATGCCGTAGGGCAGCATCGCGAAGTGGTGCAGCCGACCTTCGAGGTATTGCCCATCGACATGCAGGCGCAGGCTGCCCCGCCGGTTCACATGATCGACGAAGACAAGTTCCCCTCGATAGGATTTCGCCTCTCCGAGGGGCGGAAACTTGCCCGGATCCGGGCGGAACGGCGCGTCATCCGCGGCGACGACATACCCAATGGACGGCAACAGGAGAAGGAACAGCGAGAGGGCGAATCGCATCATCCGAGTTCCAAATCGCGGTTGCTGTCGCCGAAGCGATCGGTTTCCACACCCATCTTCTGCGCCATCGACAGCAGGAGGTTGCTCAGGTGCGCCTCGCTGTTGGCCGGGCGACCGCAGAGCTGATAATGTTGGCCGGGGTCGTCGAGCTGATAGCCATCGAAATGGCCCTGGTTGAGATCGAGGTGCCTGCCGTGCTTGACTCCAAGTCCCGATCCTCCCGCGAGCACGAGCGGCAGGTTCGCGTTCCCGTGGCTGTGTCCGTAAGCCATCCCGCTCCCGAAGAGGGCCATCGTGGTGTCGAGGAGCGGACGACCGTCGAGATCCTTCGTCTCCGCCAGGCGCGAGAGGAAATAGCCGAACTGCTCGACCGCGAAGGTATCGCTCTGAGTGAGCTTTTCCATGTGACCGGGATCTCCATTGTGGTGGCTCAGCTCGTGGCGCGACTGCGAGATGCCCAACTCCGGAATCGGCAGGCCCTGACCTTCGATGCCGCTGCTGAAGGTGGCGACGCGCGTGGCGTCGGTCTGGAAGGCCAGCACCATCAAGTCATACATCGCCCGAAAATAATCGCCCGCCTGGGTTTGCGGCACCTCGCGCATCGCGCGCCGACGATCCGCCTCGGCGATTTCGGGCCGTGGAACATCGAGCCAGGCATCGGCGCGCTCGGTGCGGATCTCGGTCTCCCGGACCGCGTTCAGGTACTGGTCGAGCCGGCCCTTGTCCTCGACCCCCATCTTCTGCTCCAGCGTGCGCACCTCTTCCAGATTCGCATCAAGCACGCTCCCCTTCCGGCGCAGCGCCCGCCGCTGGGCTTCGGTGCCGTCCTTCGGTTCCTCAAACAAGTGGGCGAAAATCTCACTGCTTCGGCTCATCCCCGGCAGCCGGATCCCGTCCGCCGTCCACGCCAGCGATTCCCCCTTGTTCGCGATCTCCAGCGAATGGAAGCGCGTGTGCGGCGAGGTCACCTCCGCCATCCTCTGATCGATCGAAATCGTGTTGCGATCGGTGGGGCCGAGCTTTCCTCCTGTCAGCCAGATCTTCTGGCAGTTGTGATGGTGTCCCAGCCCGCCCGGATGGTGCAATCCGCTGATCGGCGTCACAACGCCACGATGCTTCTCCAACGGCTTGAGCGTGCGCGAAAACACGTAGTCTTCGCCCGGTGTGGTGATCTGGTAATCGAGCGTGTTGACCCCGTTCGGGATGTAAATGAAAACACTGCGCTTCGGCTTGGCCCCAGGCACCTCTGCGGCGCGCGCGGGAATCATGCAGTTGAGCAGCGGCAGGGCGATGAAACTACCGAGCCCGCGCAGCGCATGGCGGCGGTCGATAAGCCAGGATTGGGATTGGATGTTCATGGAGTTGGGAGCGGTTAGCTTTTAGCTCTTAGCTTTTGAAGGAAGGCATTGATCATGCGTTTGATTTCGATGAGTTCGGAACTGATTTCCGCAAACTGATCGGCAGGCAAGTATCCCAGGTCGTGAGAGAGGATGAGCTGGTATTCCAGTTCGCTGGCTGAGCCCATGCTGTGATCGAGGAATCGGGCGAAGTCCGCTTCCGAATTTCTCCCGCAACCCTCGGCGATGTTGGTCGGAATGGAAGAGCCTGATCGCCGCATCTGTGCAATGAGACCATACCTTTCCTCAGAGGGAAACTGTCGGGTGATCCGGTAAATCCGGAGTGTCAATTGGTGGGAGCGCTCCCAAATCTGCAACTGTCGAAAGTCTTTCATATTATCATGGTGGTTAAAGCTAATCACTAACCGCTAACCGCTATAAGCTACCGGCTTCGCACCAACTCGGACACTGCCACCGTGCGGATGATGTCCTTCATTTGATAGTGATTCTTTTTCGCGTCGTTCACGATAGCCCGGATGTCGTCCCGGTCATCCACCGTGAGAACGCGCCGCAGCGCATAAGTGCATAAGTGCTCGACGAAGGCCTCAAGGAAGCGGTCGCCATCGGCGAGCAGCAGCTTCTTGAACTCCACCGCGTCCGCAAAGGCGCGACCATCGGGTAAGGTGCCGCCGGGATTCACCGGCGGATCGTCCCCCTGACCTTGCTCCACCCGTTCGTGGGTGCGCCATTGGCCAATCGCATCATACTCGTCGAAGGCGAGGCCCAGCGGGTCGATCTTGCGGTGACAGGCCGCGCAGTTTGCGTTCCGGGCGTGGGCCTCGATCTTCTGGCGAATCGTCGCCTTGGGGCTGTCCGGCGGATTCGGCGCGATCGGATCGACGTTCGCCGGTGGTGGCGGCGGCGTTTTGCCGAAGATCGCCTCGCTCAGCCAGACCCCGCGATGCACCGGCCGATGCCGCGTGCCATCGGAAGTCAGTCCGAGAATCGCGCCCATGGTCAGCAGGCCGCCACGGTGCTGTTCAGGACGCAGGGACACGCGCTCAAAGCCGGACGCTTTGGGTTCGGGAAGGCCGTAGAACTCGCACAAGCGCGGATTCGCCATTGTCCAATCGGAGGTGAGGAACGCGTCGAGGGGCAGGTTGTTCGCGAAGACCTCGCGGAAGTAGTGCCCCACCTCCTCGCGCAGGCTCGCCTCCAACCAGACATCGTATTTCGGGTAGAGAGCGCCGTCCGGCGGAAACATCCCGAGGCGATGCAACTGGAGCCACTGGCGCGGGAAATCGTCGATGAAGCGGTCGATTCTCGAGTCGGCCAGCATCCGGTCCACCTGCGCGGCGAGACCATCGCCGTCGCCAGCCAGCTTCCCATCCCGAGCCGCGTCAAACAGGGCCTGATCCGGCATGGAACTCCAGAGGAAATAGGAAAGTCGCGAGGCCAATTCATAATCCGTCAACCGTTCACGCGGTTGGGCATCTCCCTCCACGAGATAGGTGAAATTCCGCGAGGTCAGCACCCCGAGCAGGGCCACTTGATACGCCGCGACAACGCCCTCCCCTGCGGCACGTTCCGATACATAAGCCCGAAGATAGGGCTGCAGTTCCTCCAACGAAACCGGCCGACGCCACGCGCGCTCTGCGAAACGGAGCAAGTGACTCGCAACCTCCCCCTCCGCGGCATCCTCGCTCGGCAACAACCCATCGCGGGTCGCCCGTTCGGCTTCGCTCACGAGCGGCCCTTCCCACTCGATCCAGTCCAGCAGGACCATTGAATAGATTCCGTTGCCATCCTCATCGAACATTTTGGGCGCGGTGGGATTGAGCAGCTGGGTCTCGCTCGAGTGGGTGAAAATGTAGAACGGCTGGGAAAGCGCATTGCGATAGTGCGCCCCCTTCTGACGGTCAATGATGTCGGTCGCCACCACGTTGAAATGGAGACTCGCGGGCATCTCCAGGAACACTTCGAATTCGTAAATCTCCGGCGCATTCTCCGGAGCCAGAATATCCAGTTCGATCAGTCCCTCGTTGCTCTCCTCGCCCGTTTCCATCCCGATGCGCAGATGCGCCGTCTGCCCTCCCGGGGGCCGAATGCCGCTCGCCTGCATCCGCGCGCGGTAGAGCCCGCTGTGCTCCGGCCCCGTTGGCCCGAACCAGTTCGACGACAAAGCCGGTTGCACCCGGCCCGGGAAAATCAGGGAACGCAGGGGGCGCGTGATCCCGAAGCGATCGAGATAAACCTGCTGCCTCGCGCCGCCGTCGTAGCGCAACTCGGCGGCCGTTTTACGCACCTTCCGCGCCTCGACTGGCTTCTCGGAAAACGCCCTCGCCAGCACCGTCTCGGCCGCACGGTAGTAGCGCTCCACATGGGAGGGCGCGAGTGAAAGCTCCGATCCGATACGCTCATACCCGTGCCACCGCGGATCCTCATTCAATTCGCCCGGCTTGGCGGGGTCGTAGCGCACACCCAACAGATCGTAGACCGTATTCCGGTATTCCGTCCGGCTCAGCCGGTAATGCGTCACCGGCGGTCGCACCGCCATGCGTGCCGCGCGGCCTTCGCGGATTTTCGCATCGAGCTGGCCGATGACTTCCGCGATCTCGGCCTCGGTCGGCTGGGGCTCGTCTTCCGGCGGCATCTCCCCCGCGTTGATCTTCTCCACGATCTCCGCCCAGAGATGGCCATCGGTCCCGGCATTGAACTCACGCGAGAGCGTGTCGATCCGCAGATCGCCCTTTGATTTCTCGGGCCCGTGGCACCCCGCGCAATGCGTCGCCAGAAACGCCTCAAACGGTTCTGCGGCGGAAACCAACGCTGTGGGGGTGAGCCACGCTAGGAGGATGAGACTCAAACGCATCCGGCATCATAGCGCAGCGTGAGGAAGTCGCACGCAGTTTGGCCTCCGCTCAAATGCCCTGCGCGCGCGCCCGTTGTCGTCTCGGAACCAAGGCAGTCGGGAAGCGGATTTCCCACATCCCTCGCAAGCCGACGGCGTTGGCGTGTCCCGGCGCGCTACGGCTTGAGGAACATCCGGAAACGGAACAGGATGCTGCGGGCGTCGGCGGGCGGGCTGAAGCGCAGCCCGAAGGTGTCGGAGCCGTCGGGCGCCGCATTGCTGTCGACCTCCCCGAACCGGATGGCACGCCCATCGTCCTTGAGCAGGGCGAACCCGACCGCGTTTGCATAGCGCGAGGGAAAATGGACGAAGAGGCGCACCTCGCCGGGCGGGACGGGTTCGATGTCGATCGGCGGCGGGCCGAGGGCGAGCGGAGGAACCGATGGCCGACTGGTGCCCGCTGTGGGGTTGGTGTTCTCGAGCATTTCCTGGAAGGTCGAGTAGCCGTCGCCGTCGGGGTCGGCGAAGGCGCTGCCCCCCGTCGGGAAGTAGTGGTCCGCCCAGGCGTCGTCGAGCAGGTCGCCGTCGCGGTCCTGGCGGGGCGGGGCGGGAACGGCGATGAGTGTGGCGCTGATCGTTTCGAGTGCAAGCCCGGGGCCGGGCGGGAGCGTGCCGCGGTCGGTGAACGCGACGATCTGCAAGCTGGCACCCGGCGGCAGGTCGATGCCGCGCGGGAACACGAACGGGGCACCGCCGGCGTCGAAGAGGCGGAGAGCACCGCCGCCGGCCGTGTTTTGGACCACCGGGATCGCCACGTCGAAGCTGCTGGCGAGGACGACGGCGCTGAAGGTGGCGACCGGGCGCGGGACGAGGGCGGCGACGAACTGCGCCGGGGCAGCGGCCGCCGTAGAGAGGTTCGCGGTGACGCCGGTGGCATAGCTGGCGGGAAGAGCCGTGCCGCGCAGGGCGGCCCGCAGGGTGTCGAAGGGATTCGGATACTTTCCGGGATCGGCGTCGCCGTTGGCCGCACTGATTTGATAAAGCTGGGCGGCGAGATTCCGCAGATTGGCGTTGGCATCGACGAGGGACTTGACCTGCGTGAAGACCGTCTGAAGCAGGTAGCTGGAGCCTGCGGCATTGGTCTGCAACGCGAGCAGGGCGGCGAGGTCGGGCTCCCCGAGCGGAGCCGGATCGCGGAAACCGGTGAGTGAAAACGGGCTGCCGGTCAGGAGGTTGAGCACGCGCTCGAAGACGAGCAGGTCGAGGCTGTCCTCGTAGGTGATCTCATCCTCGAGGCGCGGGCGCTGGCGGCCCGCGAAGTAGGCCTGGGCGGCGGCGATCCAATCGTCGTCCGCCGACTCCGAGGCGGGATCGATGGCGGCGGGAATGCGGGGCGGAGCGAGGCGGGGCACCGCGACCAGTTTGAGCAACTCGCGCCCGGAGGCGGTATCGTCCTCCGGCTTGGTGTCGAAGGTGGCGTCGGTGGCGGCGATGGTGAACAGATCGGCGCCGTCCGAGGGCAGCCCGGCGAGGTAGGCGGAGGGGCCGACCAGATTGTCGGCGGCGTTGATCTCGGTGGCGGCTTGGGCGAGCAGCTCGCCGCCGAGGGCGAAAAGGCGGATGTTGGTCGGCGTGTGGCCGACGTTCGAGAGAGCCCAACTGGCGTTCACCGCGCCCCCGGCGGGAAGGCCGTCGTGCGACAGCGGCTTGAGGGCGAGGTCGTAAAGGTTGCCGAAATCGATCGGGGCCGAGCCGGGCGCGGGGGTGCTGGCGGCATTGTTAGGGTCCGAGCCGAGTAGCAATTCCGTGAGGTCGGAAGAGCCGTCGAGGTCGCTGTCGGAACCGCCGTCGGCATGGCCGTCGCCATCGCTGTCGCGCTGTCCGGTCGGGTCGAGCCCGGCGCGGCTTTCGACGAAATCAGGCACGCCGTCGCCGTCGGTATCCAGCGTCCCGGGTTCGCCGCTGAAGCGGTAGTCGGCCCGGTAAATCGGCGTGCGGGAGGCCCCGCTCGCGGCGTAAAAATACACGGTGAAAGGCTGCGCGTCCGCGAACGGATTAATGATCTTGCCGCCTACGGGGAAGGGGCTCCACGGATTGAAACCGACGCGGTAGAAAAGGCTGGGCGCATCGCTGATCAGGACGGGGGTGATGTAGCGATCGTATTCGCCAGCCGGGGGCGAGATCGTGACCGCGGGGACGGCGAGACCGAGGCTGCCGCCTTCGGTGGAGAGCGAGGCCTGGGGGAAGATCTGGTTCGGGAGGCCGAAACGGACGGCGGAGGCGACGCTGCCGAGGTTATTCGGCACCGCGGCCCCGAGCCCCGCCGAGGAGCTGCCGAAGGTTTCCGCGACGAGGCTGGCGGTGGGATTCGCGCCGCCGCTGATGACGAGGGCGGACGACCAGTCGGCGATCTGCAAGGTCTGCACCAGCTTGGCGTCCGGGTTGACCAACGGTTCGGAATCGTAGAGGAAGATGTTCGTGCCGGCGGCGGCCGGGCCGACGGGGGGTAGATCCTCGCCGCCCGTCGAAATCCATTGAGTGCCGTTGTGGGCGAAATTCTGCACCCGCGTCGAAGGCCCGCCGGCGGCCGGGCCGGTAAGGAGCGCGAGCTGGCCGACCGCCGCGCCGAGGACGCCGTTGATGCGGCGGCCGGTGGGGGCGGTGAAACTCTGGCCCGCGACGGGAACTCCCGCCGCATCGAGCCGGTAGCTGCTCCCCGTGCCCCCATCCCCGAAGACGACGAAAAGCTCGACCCGGGTGTTGGTGCGAATCAGGAAGACGGAGTCGATGGCCGCGCCGAGATCGTGCGCCACCGGGCTGGCCAACGTGGGGCCGGCGCTGATCTCCGCGAGGCGCAGGGTGGGCGCACCATGCCGCCAGAAGACGACCTGGTTGGCGTTGCCCCCCTTGAGCGGCGCGGCGAGGTAGTCGCTGTCGACCTCGAGGCCGGGGAGGGTGCGGATGTCGTTGACGGCCGGGGTCTGGGTGTTGCCGATGACGAAGGTTTCGGTGTTCGTGGTGCCGTCGAATTCCAGATAGCCGAGCCAGGGCGTGGCGTTCTCGGAGGGGAAGACGCGCGCGGTGCGGCGGATCGGCTTCGGGCTCGGCCCTTCGGAAATCTTGGTGATGCCGGCGGCGGTGGAGCGAAACACGGCCTGCTCGCTCCCTCCGGAATTGAAGTCGGTGATGGCCACCAGGTCATGGCGCGCCGGGTCGTTGCCGGGGAAGTTGATGTCGATGGCGGTGACGGAGATGGGCCCGAGGCTCTCGAGTGCGAGCGCAATGGGACTCGCGAAGGGGGCGTCGGGAGCGATCAGGTTGACACGGTTGGCGAATTTCCCGGCGACAAGCAGCCGGTCCTTGGTCGTCGATATCACGCGCCCCGCCGCCATTGCGTCGGCGCCCGCGACGCCGGAGGGCTTCGCTTTGCCCCACTGCAGCAGGCCGCCTGCGACCTGGGTGCCCACCCGGTAGTTGCCGGACGCGCGGTCGACCACCACGGCGTCGAGCAGGCCGTCGCCATTGAAATCCCCGAAACCCTGCAGCTCGTGTTCGGTGACGTAGCTGTGGCGACTGTCGATGGCGGCGGCGGTGCCGGCCAGGAGGAGGGTGAGGAAGAAGGAGAAGGTCGTTTTCATCGTAGGCTACGGGGTGATGAGCGGAATGGTGAGCTGCCCGGCGGGGAGGACGCGGTCGATCTCACGGTTCTCCTTGAAGCGCACCAGCCAGTATTTGTAGGCCGCCCCCTCGATCACCGGCTGGGTGTCGAAGATGAAGACGCCAAGGTCGAGGTCGGTGGGGTTGGCGAGGTTGGTGAAGGGGTCCCAGATTTCGACGAGGGGGATGTCGCCGGGGTTGGTGTTGCGGGTGCGGATGCCTTCGAGCATCGGCGAAACTTGCACCACGTCGCCGGAAACGACTGGGTAGAGGAGATTCGGCACCTGGACGCGATAGGCCACGCACGGGAACACAGTCTCGCCCCGCGCGGTGCTGTACAGGTCGATACGGTTATCGCCGTTGTCGACGTAAAGGCTGGGTGTCTGGCTGAGCCCCTGAGCGGCGGTGCGGGTCACGGCTCCGATGCTGACGTTGACGAGGGTGTCGTAGTCGAAATCGCCGATGCGCACGGCGGCACCGCGGTCGTCATCGAAGAATACCGCGCTCAGTTCGGGCAGGAAAGCCTCGTCAACCGGCGGCAGCGTGCGCGCCGGCCACGGCACCTGTGCGAGCGGTCCGGCAGGCGGCGGGCTCCAGGTGAAAGCGACGGTATTGGAGGCAAGGCCCGTTGCCCGGTTCGAGGCGCGGACGTAGAAATGATACTCCCGGCCAGGCGCGAGATCGAGGGTGATCGAGAACTCGTCGGGGGCAACGGGGTTGCCGAATTTCGGGCCGATCCGCTCGGTTTGGTACGGGTAGTAGGCCACGCCATCGAGCAGCTCGCCGGCGTAAGGCGCGGTCGGGGGGCGCGTGCCGAACGGCGAGGTCGGTGCCATGGGAAGCGGGCGGGCGTAGCTCTCTTCCACAGCGGTGAGCTGGTCGGAATAGTCGGTGACGATGCGGGTCAGACCGTCGCCGATGTAAAGGCGGAAGCTTTCGACACCTTCACGCGGACAGAACCAGCGGAGGATCGCCTGCGGGTTTTCGGTCGTGCCGGCGGCTTCGACTTCAGCCAGGATCGGCACCGGCAAGGGGGCACGCGGACTCGTATTGAGGCAACCGATCTTTGCCAGCGCGCTGGGCGAGCCGTCGGCGTTGTAGTATTGGACGTAGTAGCACAGTTCGCTGGCGTTGGCCGGCAGGGCGGCGTCCTCGACTTCCTCGACACTGTTCGGCGCGACCCCGGCGTTCTGCTCGACCAGCAACAGCGGGCCGCCATCGATGCGCTTGTAAAGCTTGTATTCGACCGCGGTCGGCGGGATGAGGAACTCGATGGTCGGCGGGTTGAGGCCACCGGTGAGCGGGTCGTTCGGATGGACGACCACCGGGTCGGTGTTGACGCCGCCCGTCTCGATCGTGGTCTCCGTGGTCACCATGTCGATACGCACGCAGAGTTCGTGGATCACGCTGAGGTCGTCGATGACGGCGCTCGCGGGGAAGCGGCGGCTGACCTGCTTGCCCGTGCAGTCGGTGGCGCGCAGGAGGAAGTCGGCGTGGTAGATCTCGAGGTCGAACTTCCGAGGGATGCGCCGCTTGAAGATCAGGGCGTTGACGTTGGGCGTGAAGTCGCCCTCCCCGAGCGGCACCGTGACGCGCTCGCCGTCGTCGTCATAGCTGAGCGCCCATTCCACTTTCTTGATGGCGGCGTCGAGGCGCTCGGCCTTGAGCTCGATGTGCGAGACGTCGCCGTTGGGCCCGGTGAATCCGGGGTCACCGTTCAGCTCGCGCACGCCGGGCGGTTGCCAGGAGAACTCGGCACAGGTCTCGGAGAAAGTGATCGAGGCGCCGGCGGCGAGCGGTCCTTCAAAGTCGCGCGGGACGCCCCAGCCGGGCGCGGAGTCGCCGGACTCCAGCGGCCCGCAGGCGGTCATGTCGACCGCGCGAACCGAATACCAGGCGGTCTGGCGGGCGGCGGTCTCCGGAGTCGGCGCGCCGGGGCTGTCGTCGATCCAGCTGTAATCGGCGAGCCCGTTGACATGGGGAATCAGCGGGCTGACGGGCGTGGCG
>JAHEDC010000638.1 GCA_024641425.1 Verrucomicrobiales bacterium
CGGCGTAGGGGGTAAATCCAGACGTCTTTGATGGATGTTGGGTGCTGGTTGTGGCGATCGTATTTGCCCCGTCCTTTGGTCTGGCCGAGACGGATCCAGTTCGCCGCCTTGTAACAGGTTCGTAAGCGATTGACGGTCCCCCGTCGGAAGGAACGGGCAACGGAGGCGGGGCGGTGGCATGGTTGGGTATGGGACGAGCCATCAGTGAGGAACAACGGGCTACGGTGCTCAGGGAGTTGGAGCGTAGCGGACTGTCGGTGGCAGAGTTTTGCCGCAGGCACGGGTGTGCGTATGGGACGGTGGTCAGGTGGCGGCGGGCAGCCAGGAAAAGGGCAGACCAGGGCGAGGCTCGCGGGCGGTTCGTGGAGTTGGAGTGGGCCGAGAACGATGCGGGGGAACCGATGGTGCAGTCGATGGAGAACCCGAAGGGCGCGGTAGCCATGTTGTGCGCGGAACTGGCATTGCCGGACGGGGTCGTGTTGCGGGTCTATCGGAACTCCGTGAAGGGAGGAGAGGCATGATTTTCACTCGGGGACTTCGGGTGTGTCTGGCGGTGGAGTCGGTGGATCTGCGCCGAGGCTTCGAGGGTCTGGCGTCTTTGGTGAGAGAAAGGTTGAAAGAGGACGAGCGATCCAGTCAGATTTTTGTGTTCACCAACAAGCGGCGAAACCGAATCCGTCTGCTCTACTGGGATGGAACCGGACTATGGTTGATGACAAAAAAGCTCGAGGCTGGAAATTTCGCGTGGCCGAAGGCTACGGACGGGGCGGCGAAGATGCGCCTGCGGCCGGAGGCTCTGGAGATGATGCTCAGCGGGATTGAACTCAGAGGGGTAAGGATGCGTCCGTGGTATGAGGATCCCTCGTCGGCGGCCCCACCGCAGCCGTGAAAGACGGCCACCGGTTGCCAGGGAAGCAAGAGAGCGGAAAGGAAGGACGGCAGCTCGAAGATGGTGGATCAGAGCGGGTGAATCGAGGCGTCGATTGGTCCACACAATTAGGATTTCTTAACCATATCGCTTGCATCTTACCAATGGCGAGGTAAGCTCGAATCTGTGAGCGAACTGGAAGCTGCCAAACAACGCATCGCCGAGCTCGAGGAGCAGCTCGCGCAGACGAAGCGGCAGCTGGATCTGCTGGTGCGGCAGGTGTTTGGAAAGAAAAGCGAGCAGAGTCGGTATCCGCAGCTCGATCAGCTCGAGTTGGAAATTGTCGTCGAGGAGAACAAGGCGATCGAAGGGGAGCCGCCGACCGAGCCGAACCAGAAGAAGGGCGGCAGCCGCAAGGATCGCAAAACCCGTGGTCAGCTGCTTCCGGAGAACCTGCCGGTGGAGGAGACCGAGATCATTCCGCTGGCGGTGCAGGCCGAGCCGCAGAAGTGGCGGCGTATCGGCGAGGAAGTTGCAGAGCGGGTCGAACGCTATCCCGGGAGGATGGTTCGACTGCGGGTGGTGCGGCCGACCTATGTGGAGATCGAACAACCGTATGCGGCTCCGGTGACTGCGCCGGCGCCCCCGCAGTTGATTGAAGGCGGGTTTCTCGGCCCGCAACTGATCGTCGACCTGGTGCTGGGCAAATATCTCTATCACCAGCCGCTCTACCGGCAGGCCCAGGGCATGGAGTGGGAATTCGGGGTCAAGCTTTCCCTCAGCACGCTCTGTCAGACGTTGGGTCGGGTTGCTGATTTGGTCGATCCGGTGGTGCGTTGCATGTCTGATATGATGTGGAGCAGCGGCTATGTTCAGTTTGACCTGACTCCGGTGCGCTGTCTTTCCCGCGAACACGACCGAGGATCGTTTTTCGGCCAGATGTGGGTGACCGGAGCGGTCGGGGGCGATGTGATTTATACCTGGGACAAGAGCAAGGAAGCGATCGTGGCGGAACGAATCGTGCCGGAATGGTTCGAAGGGATTATGCAGGCCGATGGTGGGAGCGAACTGGCCTGCTTTCTCAAGGGAGGCAAGAGGCGCGACAAACCCCCGCCGGCAATCACTCGGGCGGGATGTTGGGCCCATGTAAGGAGGAAGTTTTTCCAGGCAGCCGAGGGAGGATGCCCTCGTGCCAAGCGAATCCTGCGAATCATCAACCTGCTCTATCGAATAGAGAGGGTAGCTCGGGAAGAGAAGCTCGAACCTGGGCAACGCGCCCAACTGCGTGAGCGTCGAGCCGCGCGGGCAGTGCGAGCACTACGCCGACGCATCGACGAAGCGTTGCGCGAGGAACGGCCAAAAAGCCCGGTGGGCCAGGCCAGCCTCTACGCGTTGGGCCAATGGGAGAGCCTGCTTGTCTATCTGGATCCGGAGAATGGAGTGGTCGAGATCGACAACAACAGCCTGGAGAACGCGATTCGGCCGTGCGCCCTTGGCAAAAAGAACTGGCTGTTCATCGGCGACGTCGGGGCGGGCCAGCGGGCCGCGAACTTCTACAGCTTGCTGGGCAGTTGCCTGCGCCGGGGGATCAATCCCCGAGACTATCTGAGCTGGCTCTTCGAGCAGTTGCCACGGGCCACCAACTTGACGACACACACGCTGACCCCGGCTGCCTACGCCGCGCAGTTCCCCGAGGCCGTGCCCGCCTCCGTCGCCTGATTGCCCGAGACGCCCCAAGAACCGCTGACCGTCAGGCATGGTGGCTCGTCAAACGCTTACAAACCAACGTTCCGCGATGAAGACAACACCACTCGCCGGACCAAAATCGCCATCGAACCGCCTCCCGAGAGCTCGGAGGGAGCCGCGGCGCCAAAAACAAAGCGCATAAGCAGTCGCCCGCCTCTATCGAAGCGGCCGGGCTTGTTCAACCAAGGGGTGTATTTGCGGGCTTCGCCGCAATACACCCTTTATTGTTCTCCCAATTTGGGTAATTCAGCGTCAGGTGTGGAGCGCCTGCAAAACGGCTTCAGGCTCGCGGTCGACGACCCGTAGAAGTGCCTTGGCTGGTCCTTCTGGTTCCCGCCGCCCTTGTTCCCAATTCTGCAGAGTCCGGACGCTTACGCCGATGATGGCAGCAAATCTGGACTGGGATAATCCTAAGCGTTTCCGAATGGCCTTCGGATCGGGTTCGCGATGCTTGAAAACACGTGATGGCTTTCGCTTGCCACGCCGGATTTCACCTGCCTGGCGGACGCTCTCGCATAGATTCTGGAAGTCTTTTTCGTTCATGATTTAAGGTGTTGATCAACGAG
>JAHEDC010000639.1 GCA_024641425.1 Verrucomicrobiales bacterium
CGGACAATTTCGAAATGAAAGCGACGCCTCCGGTGTCGTTGCTCGCGAAAGAGCGGAGGGTGGCGTAGCGCGCACGGGTGTTGTTGGCGCGATCCCCTTCCCGCGCGATCAGGCGCAGTCCTTCGGCCGGAGAGACCCGCCAGAGGCTCCCATCGCTGGACGAATCCACGTCCGCTCCCTCGAGGTAGGCTAGAAAGCAGAGGGTGCCGTCGTTGCTGATCGTCATTTCGGCGAATCGCCCGAACTGAGCCTGCGCGCTGTCCGGGAGGCATGGGGCAGGCTCTCCCTCCCGTGCGACGAGTTCAAGCGATCCCGTGCGATTGGACCACAGGCCCGAATCATTGGAAGTCGTGATGCCATTCCCATATTCGAGGGTCGCGCGGAAAAACAGGTGGCCCGAGGCATTGAGCGCTTCGGCCTGGAACGAGGAGAATCGGGAGTTTGTCCCCGGTGCGGAATCGCCTCGTTGAACAACCGTCGCGAGGGTTCCGACGCGGCCCGCGAAGATAGCCGCGCCGGGTGCGGGGGCGAGGTTGCAGGCGAAGGCGATGCGATCGGCTCCTCCGCCGACGATCCGGGAATAGAAATGGCCGTAATCGATTCCCGGAATCGGGGAAGGGTCTCCTTCCCGCGCCAGAACACCCAGAGTGTTGCTGGTGATTCCGGTATCATTGAAGCGGTCGGTCACGGGGGATCCCGTTGCGGGGACGAAATGGCATGGGCTGACGAGGTGACCGGCATCGAGGAGAGCGGGTTGGTGGAGATAACGGTAGATCGCGCCGCCCGTGCCGACGGCTTCCCCTCCGGTGAAAAGCGAGGAAGCGCTTGCGACCGTGACCTGAGTGTTCCCGGCGCCGGCTTGGAAAGCAATTTCCCCATCCTTGGCGATGGCCAAATTCCAGAAGCGGGAATACGGCGAGCCGGTCGGGCTCAGAGTGCCGGTGGCGGCCAAGGGCACAAAACCTCCCTGGGAGTTGGAGAGGATGACGTGGGTGAAATCCCCGGTTCCGGAACGCACGGTTGCTTCCACAATCGCCTCCCCATCGTTGTTGAGGGAGGCCTGATTGAAGAGGCGGAGAACCGAATCCGCCGGGAGCCCGAAATCGACGGCATTGGCGAGGGGTTCACCATTCGTCGCGACGACTTCGAGGAACCGTTGGCCGGGAGCGGTTGAGATCTCCAGGACAACTAGGTTGAAGGTAGCGACCGTTTGGTTTCCGGCCCGGTCCACCGAGGTGCAGGTGACGGGGGTGACTCCGGGTGGAAAGGGGGCATCATCGGAAGGAGAGCATACGACCGCGACGCTTCCGTCGACCGCGTCGGAAGCGGTGATCGCGGCGAAGCTCACCGCGGCCAGGCTCCCTTCATCCACGTTGGCAACGATGTCCTTGGCATTGGCGATGACCGGACCTTGGCCATCGACGACGCCGGCGAGAGGGAACCGGAACGGATTCTCGGCGGAGTTGTTTCCGATACTGAGAATGCCCGCGTATTCCCCCTCCTGTTCCCCGACCATTCGGATGGTGAAAACCGCCGATTGGCCGCTTGCGATTGATTGGGGAAAGCCGCCGATCACCTTGAATCCCGGCGGCAGCTGCGGAGGAGCGGGGGTTAGGCTCCCGTTCCCGCCGTTGGTGATCCTGAACGACCGGTCAATCGGGATTCCCGGCATGGCGGTTCCAAAATCGACGGGCGATTCCTGTCCGTTGGTGAGGGACGGCGAAGTGGGAAGCAATCCGTCGGAGATACTGATTGCCGGATTCAAAACGAGGGGCCCGAAGGTCGCGGAAAAGGCGAGGTCCGATCCGGATGGGCCCGAACCGAGAACCTTCCAGTCGCGGGAGAGCGCGTTTTCGAGTGTGCCTCCGGTGGCGTTGGTATCGTTGAAATAGAACCGCCCTTGGGAATAATTCGACTGCGATCCCATGTATCCCACCTTGAGTTGGTGTTCGATCGTTTGAAAGAGCCCGTAGATGCCGAGGAACATGACGTAGGTCTTGCCGGGCTCAAGAACGATTCCTCCCGTTTCGACCCTGATCTCCTGCCATCCGTCCGCGCCTCCGTTGGAGGTGATGATCGGGGAGGTGTAGAGAATCGGCGTGATCGGGCGGGGGTCGGCCACGACGGTACTCCAGGGCGCAAGATACGCACGGAATCGCACCGGCAGGGTGGTGTCGAATTCATCGACGACGAGGGTAAACGAATGGATCACCGGCTCGGCGGGCGCGACGAAAGTCTGTCCGTGCGCGGAAACGCCGTTTCCGCCGAGGGCTCCCACACCTCCGCCGGGATTCTGCCTCCACGTGTTCAGCGTTCCGATGGTCGTCTCCGCGTCCAGTCTGGAAGTCGAGAGCAACAGGAGAAACAGCAACGGCCGAAGGAAACGAAAGGTCTTCATCTTGGGAATTCCGGGCAACCGCCCTTGGCATGGAGCGAGGCGGGAAGACGGCGAAAACGCAAGATAATTCCATAAGGCGCCGACTGTGTTCCGTTCGGCGTTCACCGGTTCTCGGCCGGAGGGGCGGGAAAGTGGCGAAAACCACGCAACCGGTATGGATGATGAGGCGCGAGCACTCCTCCGACCCCTGGTCCGGAGTCCGCTAGAGTAACGTCCGCTCCGAGATCCGCCCGCAAGCCTCCGCGAAGTAGTCCTCGTCGATCTCGAAGCCGGTGAATTCCCGCACCCCGCATTCCTTCGCCGCGAGCGCGGCGTGGCCGATGCCGAGAAAGGGCTCGAGCATCACCGTGTCCTCGCCCTTTCCGTGCAGTCGAATACAGCGGCTGGCCAACTCGACGGGAAAGGTCGCGGGATGGGGACGCTCGCCCTTGCGGCTCATGATCGTCTTGTAGGGAATGAACCAGTTGTTCCCCCGGCATCGGAGATCCTCGCCTCCGGTATGACCCCAGCGACCGATGTTCGACTTGTGCTCGTAGGGGACGCCGACGGCCTTGCGCTCGACCGGCACATCGCCCGCCTTCGTCAGGTGAAAGAGATACTCGTGGCAGTCGTTCACGTAGCGCTTCGAATTGATCGGCTTGAAATGCCCCGCCGACACCAGCCCGTCGTTTTTCGTCTCGACCGAGATCGACTTGATCCAATGAAAGGTATTCTGCAGGACGAACAGCTCGCGCAGACGCAGCACCAGCTCGTGCGGCAGGTAGGGATTCTTCGGGGCCG
>JAHEDC010000640.1 GCA_024641425.1 Verrucomicrobiales bacterium
TCGCGGCCATGGCGGTCAGGAGGTGCGTTCCCAGAGGAGTTTCCGGTCGGACTCGGCGATCGGCTGGTCGTTGATGCTGGCATAGCGCCTGGCCATGGAGCCCAGGGCGTCGAATTCCCAGTTCTCGTTCCCGTGGCTGCGCCACCACTGGCCGGCGTCGTCGTGCCACTCGTATTCGAAGCGGACGGCGATGCGGTCGCCGGTGAAGGCCCAGAGGGTCTTGCGGAGGCGGTAATCGTGCTCCTTCGCCCACTTTCGGCGGAGGAAATCGACGACTTCCGCGCGGCCATTGAGGAAGTCGGCGCGGTTCCGCCATTCGGTATCGGCGGTGTAGGCGAGGGAGACGCGCTCGGGGTCGCGGGAGTTCCAGGCGTCCTCGGCGAGCTGGACTTTCTGGCGCGCGGTCTCCTCGGTGAAAGGAGGAAGGGGTGGTCGCGGAGTGCTCATGGGATGGCGGGGCTGCGGTGAATCCGGGTTTCAGGCGGCGCCACCATAGCTGACGTGATCGTCGGCATCGAGGTAGTCCATGATCGTCTGCAGGTCGGTGCGACCGGGATGGATGCGTTTGGCCTGCGCGGCGAACCATTCGAGATCCTCGGCGTCGCCGACCGGCATCGTCTCGAGGTGGGCGGACCAGGCGCGGACCTCGTGGGGCACGCGCGGCGGGGCGGCATTCGCGTTCACCCATTCGAGCAGCTCCCAGTCGCCCGCGCCGGTTTCCACCCGTGCGAGGAGGGCCTCGGGAGTTATGCCGGTGAAGGCGAAGAAATGCTGGTCCATGGGATTGCCGTATTTGTAGTCGCCCGCCTTGCCGGCGAGCGAGGCGCGGGCCTTGTCGAGGACACGGGCAAGCATGGCGTAACCGCCGAGGCGGACGCGCGGGCTACGGGGCGGACGAAGGGTAAGATCGATGGTTTTCATAGGCCTCCAGAATGCACGGCGATGGGGAAACCGGATAATGCTCGTTTGGCGTTGCGGATATGCGGGAAACGCATAACGTCGTGGCATGATCGATCGTCTCCGGGCCCTGTTCGCCGTTGTGGAGGAAGGCAGCGTGAATCGCGCGGCCGTGCGGCTCCACATCTCGCAGCCTGCGCTGAGCCGGCAGATGCGGGCGCTGGAGGACGAGGTCGGCGGGAAGCTGCTCGAACGGGAGGCGAGCGGCGTGACCCCGACCGATCTCGGGCACGCGCTGATGAAGGGGATGCGCCCGGTGCTCGCCGCCTATGACGCCACCCTCGCGGACGTGCGCCGCCGGGCCGGGGGGGCGCGCACGGAGCTGCGGGTGGGCTACCTCATCTCCGCCGCGCAGTCGGTTCTGACGCCCGCCCTCGCGGAACTCCGCAAGACGCATCCGGGCCTGAAACTCCGGCTCCACGACATGTCGCCCAAGGAACAGATGGACGCGCTCCGGGCGGGCGAACTGGACGTCGCCATCACCGGCCAGGAGGGCGCGGTCGGCGCGCGCGACTTCCACAGCCGGAAGCTCTGCTCCCTCGGCGTGTGCGCGGCGCTTTCGGCCTCCGATCCCCTCGCCGGGCGCCCGCGCCTCGCCCTGGTCGAGCTGAAGGGGCGCGACTTCATCGGCATCGACGAGGAACAGATGCCCGGGCGGAACCGCTGGATGGGCGCGCTCTGCCGCGCCGCCGGATTCAAGCCGCGCTTTGCCCGCGTCACGGACGGCATCACCCACGTCCTCTCGCTGGTGGATTCCGAATCCGCGGCGACCCTGCTCCCCGACTACTTCCGCACCTTTTCCCATCCTGGCGTCGTCTTCGTGCCGGTGACCGATGCCAAGGCGCGCTGGGACTTCATCGTGCTCTGGCAGAAGGGCAAAGTCCCCGCCGCGACCCGCGCCCTCGTCGACGGCCTCTCGGCGGCACTGGAGTCGCTCGGCGCGGCACGCTGACGGTAGGGGGCGGATCGCGGCAGGAGGAACCGCCCGTCCCCAAGATTGCGGACCCCTTCCGTGGATGGGGCCGGCGGGCCGGAGGAATCCCGTCCGGGGGATTGCTTGACCTCGACGGCGCCTGTGGCTAGCCTCTTCCCGGACATTGCCATTTTCCGATGAACGTATTTTCCCGCCCCACCTTTCTCGCCGTTTTTATCACCGGTTTCGCCAGCGTGACGGCCTCCGCCGATTTCGAGAAGGGCATCGCCGCCTACGAAGCCAACGATCTGCCGCTCGCCTACAAGGAATTCCGGGCGGCGGCGGACGAGGGCCACGCCGATTCCCAATTCAATGTGGCCCTGATGTTCGAGCAAGGGATCGGGGTCGAGAAGGATGAGGCGCAGGCCGTGGTCTGGTATGAGAAATCCGCTTTGCAAGGGAACGGGCCCGCGCAATTCAACCTCGGGGTGCTCTACGAGAACGGGCGCGGCACCAAGGTCGACTTCGCGAAGGCGAACCAATGGTATCGCAAGGCCTCGATGCAGGGCGATCCCCTCGCCATCGGAAACCTGGGCATGCTCTACGTGCGCGGCGACGGCGTGAAGGAGAACAAGGTCGCGGGCGTGGCGCTCCTGCTCGTCTCAGCCACTCTGGACAGTTCACCGGAAAATCACGCGAAGCGGAACATCTCCACCACCCGCGGCCTGAACGCCGCGATGATCGCCGAGTCCCAGGCCCTCTCCGGCCAGATGAGCACCGCGAAGAATCTGCTCGTGCCGCTGGACGCGTATTTGAAAAAGGGCGAGAAAAAAGCGGGAAGCGAGAAGGAAAAGGAGCCCGAGATTGAGAAGAAGGCGGAGTGAATCGCCGCCGAGGTGACATCGGGCGGGAGGCGCGTCAGAGGGAAGTGTGAGTACGGAGTATTGAGCGGAATTGGGTCGCCCTCCTAGTGTAGTCCGTCAAGCAGATTGCAATTTAATGAGTCTCTCGCGGCCGCGCTTCACCTTCGCGAGAATGTCGGATGCCGCAGCTGTCCACGTGAACGGCTTTGGGTTGATGTTATGCGTCTTGATATGTTCGTCGATCGCCCGGTGTAACTCGTCCACGTTGCGGAACACTCCGCGACGGATGCTCTTTTCGGTAAGATCCCTGAAAAACCTCTCCACCATGTTCATCCAGGAAGCACTTGTCGGAGTGAAGTGGAAATGGAAGCGCGGACGGCGCTTCTGCCACGCCTGAACCTTCGCGTGTTTGTGGGTGGCGTAGTTGTCGCAGATGATTTG
>JAHEDC010000641.1 GCA_024641425.1 Verrucomicrobiales bacterium
GGTCGCTCTACGACTACATCTGGGAAGGCGCACTCAAGGGCTTCCTGCGCGAGATCCGCTTGCTCGAGGGCGATTTCCAGGCCGGCCGGATGTTCTTCGGCCGTCCGTATTGGAATCTCGGCGAGGTGAAAAAATGCCTGGCCCGCCTTCCCGGGTTTGTCGAGCGCGTCTTCGACGAGGATCTGAGCGCCGAACCCCGCTACGAGGGCGACGGCCATCGGACTCCGGTGAACCTTTGGACGATTGTCAGGGCCCTGCCGTCCATTTTCGCCATCGAGCGGGTGTGGAAAGCGCAGGACGCCTTCGGCCAATCGCTTCTCGACGGCGGCTTCGAGGCCCTGGAGGAGAAATACCGCACCGTTCCCGCCGATCCGGTCGCGGGCCTCCGGGATTTGATCGAGAACGGATACCGCGTCGTGGAGACAAATTACTTCCGGACGATCTTCTGCGCGTCGCTGGCGAAGATGGATTTCACCGAGGCCTTTCCCGAGGCCGACTACGCGGCGCTGGTCAGCGGGTTGCCGGAGTTGAAGCACTTCGAACCGGTGCGGGTCATGGCCGAGATGAAGCAACGCGGCGAGCACGACGTCACCCCGCTGATGGAACGCTTCCGGCATCTGAGCCGGCGCGAACTCGACATCCGCTCGCCCCGCTGGGATGAGGACCGCGCGTGGGTTGAATCCGTCTTTCAGCAGAGCAGCGAGGAACCGAACCGTCGGCGCACCCAGGTTTACCGGCGGGCCTTCGTCGATTCCCTGCGGGCTCTTCCGCCCCGCAAGCGCGCGGCGTTCCGGAAGAAGCTGGCCCGCCTGCGCCGCTTCCTCTGGCTGCGGGAAGAGCTGCGCGATCTCTCGACGCGCATGTATTACCACATCCGGCGCCACGTGACCGAGATCGCCCGGCAACAGGGCCTGGGCGACGATGTCTTCTTCATGACCTTCCAGGAAATCCTCGCCGGTGACCGTTCGCAGGCCGGGGGCGGGCGCGAATGCTACGAGAGTTACCGGAATTTCGCGGCTCCGAACGAGATCGGTGCCCGCTACGGCGACAGCAAAGCGCGGACGTCTTCCGTCAATGCCGAGGGTGCCCTGCTCGGGATCGCCGCGAGCCGGGGCGTGGCGGAGGGCCCGGCCTTCGTGGCCCGCACCATCGAGGAGGCGATGGGAGCGCGCGCTGGGGACATCCTCGTCTGCCCGAGCACCGATCCCGGCTGGACCCCGGTGCTGGCGCGCGTCGCAGGCGTGGTCACGGGCACCGGCGGGATGCTTTCCCACGCCGCCGTGATCTGCCGCGAGTTTGGCATTCCCGCCGTCCTCGGCGTCCCCGGGGTCATGAAAGCGATCCCCAACGGCAGCCCCCTCGTCGTCGATGGAAATCGAGGCTCCGTCTTTCCAGGTGAATCTTGAAATGAAACGCCCTTGTTTTGGGAATGTCTTACAAATGGGGGCAATCCACACGAGCACAGGGCGCTCGACCTAGGGCCCGATGGGCTATAGTTTTGGCCCTGTCAGGGAGGCTCAAACCGCGCTTCTCGGAGCTCCATTCCAACCCATAATTACCAACACCAAACCCAGAATATGAAAACTCTGTTCAACGCCGCACTCAGCACCCTTTTTGCCGCCGGAGTCTGTTTCGCCCAGGAGATGGCACCCGAAGATCCGGCACACGAAGAATTGCGCACCCTGCGCAAGGAACTCGTCGCCGCCATCGTCGCAGGCGATGTGGAGGCCCAGCTCAAGTTCGCGGACCCCGACGTCGTCGTCACCTGGCAGAACCATGTCGTCTGCCGGGGACACAACGCGCTGCGCAAGTTCATGGCCGACTCCGGCAGTTCCGCCTTCAAGGGCTACAAGGTGGAACCCGAGGCCGATGTCCTGACCGTTCTCCACGGCGGCGACACCGGCATTTCGACCGGAGGATCGGTTGGGCTTTACGAGGTTCTGGGCAAGGAACTCGAATTCGAAAACCGCTGGACTGCGACCCTCGTGAAGGAAGACGGCCGCTGGCTCGTCGCGGCCTACCACGTGTCCCTGAATGCCCTCGACAATCCGATTCTAAACAGCGCGAGCGGGATGCTCTACTGGGCGGCGGGAGGGGCCGGCTTCCTCGGTCTCCTCATCGGATGGCTGGCCGGAAAAAAGAAGCGTTCATGAAAAGCGAGGCCGCCCAGAACGCCGATTTCTCGCGCATCCGCTACGCGCAGTGCTGGGAGGATGCGGACGCCCTTCTCGGGGCGCTCGACGTTCAGCCCGGCGACACCTGCCTGACGATCGCCTCCGCTGGCGACAACGCGCTCGCACTCCTTGCCAAATCCCCCGCGCGGGTCGTCGCGGTCGATTTGAACCCCGCGCAACTCGCCTGCCTGGAACTCCGCGTTGCCGCCTACCGCGAACTCGCCCACCCCGAACTTCTTGAACTGATCGGCTCGCGTCCCAGTGCGCGGCGCGAGGCGCTCTACCGTCGCTGCCGTCCGCTGCTCGCTACAGAAACCCGCGCGTTCTGGGACGCCAACCCCGAGTCGATCCGCGACGGCATTGGCGGCGCGGGAAAATTCGAGCGCTACTTCGCGATGTTCCGCAATCGTGTCCTACCTCTCGTGCACGGTCGCAAACTGGTGGCGAGACTCCTTGCAGGCGGCACCCTCGAGGAACGCCGGGCCTTCTACGAGGAGGAGTGGAATTCCTGGCGCTGGAAACTGATGTTCCAGATCTTTTTCTCGCGGGCGGTCATGGGACGGGCCGGGCGCGATCCCGCCTTCTTCAAGTATGTCGAAGGCTCCGTGGCCAAGCGCATTCTCCAGCGCGCCCGCTATGCGCTGACCGAACTGAATCCCGCAGAGAATCCCTACCTGCACTGGATCCTCACCGGCACCCACGGCAGCGCCCTCCCCTTCGCGCTGCGCGAGGAGAATTTCGACGCGATCCGCTCCAACCTCGACTGTCTCGAATGGCGGCTCACGCCAATGGAGACGTTCCTCGACGAACAGGCCGCGCACTCGATCCATCGTTTCAACCTGAGTGACATCTTCGAATACATCTCTCCCGAGAACACGCGCGCCATGCTGGAGAAAATCGCCCGTGCCGGAGCTCCCGGAGCCCGCCTCGCCTATTGGAACACCCTCGCCCCGCGCAGCCGCCCGGACGACATGGCCGACCAGATCGAGCCGCGCGAAGA
>JAHEDC010000166.1 GCA_024641425.1 Verrucomicrobiales bacterium
CATCTTCCTCTTCGTCGGGGTCATCGAGTTGATCTCGATCGCTTTTCGGCCCGTTTCGCTTTCGTTGCGGCTTTTTGGAAACGTCTTTGCGGGGGAGTCCCTCCTTCATGCGATGGGCGCATTGGGGGATAAAATGGGGCCGGTCGGGTCTTTTATCTCCAGCATTGTGTTCCCGCTGCCGTTCTATTTCCTCGAATTATTGGTGGGCATTCTTCAAGCGGTTGTGTTCGCCCTTCTGTGCGCCGTCTACATCCAGCTTTCGACAACCCACGACGACCACCACGAGGAGGGTGAATCCCACCACTAGGGCAGAAGCTTTTGCCGGTGTGACCATGCGAAGACAGTGGGCGGCGGCAGATCAAACCAAATTAAACCACAATCAGAATAAAAAGATCATGATCCTCGAGACAATGACAATGCTCGCCGAGACGGGCGCCGAAGCGGGTGCTGCGGCGGTCGCCATGGGCAACGAAATCAAAGGTAGCTTCACCCTCGGTATCGCCGGAGCCGGCGCCGCCATCGGGGTGGGCATGGTGGGAGCGAAAGCCGCCGAAGCGGTCGGACGCAACCCGGGTGCCTTCGGTAACATCCTTACCATCGGCATTATCGGAATGGCGCTTGCGGAAGCTATCGCCATTTACGCCCTGATCCTGGCCTTCCAGGGCCGATAGGGAACAAACGATCCAAGAGACACGGGCCGGAGTCGAACCGGCTCCGGCCCGTGTCCTTCCCTTTCCAAGACCGCTCGCTCGATCCTGACACCGACACATCACCATGGGAGAAATCTTCAATACTTTTGGCGTGACCTGGGGCAAATTCCTCGCCCAGGTTCTCATCTTCGTGATTGTCTACCTCATCCTGAAGAAGTTTGCCTTCGGGCCCATCATGCAGGTGCTAGAGGAGCGGAAGCGTCGCATCGCCGAGGGCGAGGCCAATCTCGAGAAGATCAAGAATGACCTCGCGACGGCGGAATCGACCAAGCAATCCATTATCGCCGGTGCCAACGAGCAGGCGAATCGGATGGTTGCCGAAGCCAGCGAAAGCGCCGAGGCTGTGGGTGCGAAGAAGCGTCAGGAGGCCGTGAATGAGGCCGGCCAGATCATCGCCAAGGCCCGCGAGGCGACCCAACTTGAGCGCGACCAACTTCTGGGTGAACTGAAGCGCGACTTCGGTCGCCTTATCATCGACACGACGAGCAAGGTCACCGGCAAGGTGCTGACGCCCGATGACCAGGAGAAGATCAACCGCGAGACTGCCGCCCAGGTCTCCCTCTAATCGACTTTCCGAGAACGTTCGCCGCTTCCCACCCCGATGAAATCCCGCAAAGAGTCCGTTCGCGCCGCCCGGCAGCTCTTCCGCCTGAGCCTTGTTGACGGAGCGCTCGACGCGGGGAGGGTGAAGGCGATCATGAAGAAGCTCTCCGAAGCGAAGCCTCGAGGCTACATGGGAACCATCGCCCAGTTTCACCGCCTCCTGCGCCTCGAACTGGAGAAACGCCACGCCGTCATTGAGAGCGCCGAGGCCCTGACCCCCGAACTGGCCGCGCAGGTCACCGCTGATATGAAGAAGAAGTACGGCGAGGACGTGACGGTCGAATTCAGGGTCACGCCCTCCCTTCTCGGTGGCATGCGCTTGAAACTCGGCAGCGATGTGTGGGACGGCAGCGTCAAGAACCGCCTCGAGCGCCTTTCCGAGCGCATCGCCTAGGCCCCGCATCTTTTCCGACTTATCCCTTTACAGACTCCAAGAAAACGAACCGAAAATCATGAGCAACATCCTGCAAGAACTGGAATCCGAGATCGCCGGCCTCAAGACCGCGGTATCGAAGTCGAACGTCGGCGTCGTCCGCGAGATCGGTGACGGCGTGGCCAAGGTCGAAGGCCTGAGTGACGTCATGCTCAACGAGATGATCGAATTCCCCGGCCGCGTCTTCGGCCTCGCGCTGAACCTTGAGGAAACCGAGGTCGGCTGCGTGCTTCTTGGTTCCGGCGAGAACATCAAGGCCGGTGACGAAGTCCGCACCACTGGTCGCCTCCTTTCCGTTCCGGTCGGCAAGAGCCTTCTCGGTCGCGTCGTCAACGCCCTTGGCGAGGCCATCGACGGCAAGGGCGAGATCAAGGGCGAAGCCGAGTATCCGGTCGAGAAACTCGCTCCCGGCATCATCGCCCGGAAGTCGGTGTCCGTCCCCGTCCAGACTGGCATCATGTCCATCGACGCCATGATCCCGATCGGCCGCGGCCAGCGGGAACTGATCATCGGGGACCGTTCGACGGGTAAGACAACCATCGCCGTCGACACCATCATTTCCCAGGCCCAGCAGAATAAGGCGGCCGAGCAGGGCAAACTCCAGGGCCACAAGCCGCTCTACTGCATCTATGTCGCGATCGGTCAGAAGCAGTCGAACATTGCCCGAGTCGTCAAGACCCTCGAAGACGCCGGCGCGATGGAATACACGACCATCGTCAGCGCCTCCGCGTCCGACTCGGCGGTGAACCAGTACCTCGCTCCCTACGCGGGCTGTGCCATCGGCGAGTGGTTCATGGACCAGGGCGACGACGTCCTCATCGTCTTCGACGACCTTTCCAAGCAGGCCGTCGCCTATCGCCAGGTTTCCCTCATTCTGAAGCGCCCTTCCGGTCGCGAGGCCTACCCGGGCGATGTCTTCTACCTGCACTCCCGTTTGCTCGAGCGCTCGTGTCGGGTGAGCCAGGCCTACGGCGGCGGTTCCATGACCGCGCTGCCGATCATCGAGACGCAGGCCGGTGACGTCTCCGCCTACATTCCGACCAATGTGATCTCGATCACCGACGGCCAGATCTTTCTTGAGACCGACCTCTTCTACCAGGGGATCCGCCCCGCCATTTCGGTGGGTCTTTCCGTGTCTCGGGTGGGTTCCGCCGCGCAGACGAAGGCGATCAAAAAGGTTTCCGGCACCACCAAGCTGGACCTCGCCCAGTTCCGCGAACTTGCCGCCTTCGCCCAGTTCGGTTCCGACCTCGACACGGCGACCAAGGCCAAGCTCGATCGTGGTGCCCGCATTGTGGAACTCTTCAAGCAGCAGCAGTACCAGCCAAAGAGCCTGTCCATCATGGTCATCAGTCTTTACGCGATGCAGAAAGGGTACTTTGACGATGTCGCCGTGGACCGCATTAAGGAATGCCAGGCCAAACTGGAGGAATACCTCGGCAATCGCAAAGCCTCCCTCCTAGACCAGCTTGGCAACGAGAAGGCACTGGACAAGGTGGAAGATGATATCAAGGCTGCCCTCGAGGACTTCAAGTCATCGTGGCAATAATTCGAGCCCTTCTCCCGTTTCGCAAACCGCACTCCCTAATCCGTAATGCCTTCAACCCGCGACATTCGCCGCCGCATCAAGTCGGTCAAGAGCACGGCCCAGATCACCAAGGCCATGCAGCTTGTCGCGGCTGCGAAGATGAAGAAGGCGCAGGATCAGGCCATCAACGGCCGTCCCTACGCCGAACTGATGAACAAGATCCTCGTCGCCCTGCGGGACGCCGCCGAAGAGGGATCGCATCCCTACTTTTCCGAAGGTGCCGGCGAGAAGACCCTCGTCCTCGTCATCGCCAGCGACAAGGGCCTTTGCGGTGCGCTGAACACCAACCTTTTCAAAAAGATGCTCGGGAGCAATCTCGGCACCGAGTGCGATTTCATCACCATCGGTCGAAAGGCCAGTCAGGCCCTCAGCCGCCTGCGGAGGAACCTCGTCGCCGACTTTCCGATCAAGGATCCTGCGAAATTCGCGGAACTTCGCACGGTGGGCAACTACCTGCAGGAGCAGTTCGCAACCGGTGCTTACAAGAAGCTTCTGGTCCTCTTCAACAACTTCGTCAATACCGTCACCATTGTTCCGACGCTTGAGCAACTTCTACCGGTGGATCAGGTGACTCTGGGCGGCAAGCGGGACTTCGAGGGTATGGGGGCCGCGTTGGAGGTGGAGGAAACCAGCACCGACGTGCCCGAATACATCTTCGAGCCCAGTCCGGAGAATGTCTTCGAGGCCATTCTGCCCCAGTATGTGAACAATACCCTCTACCAGATGCTCCTTGAGTCCCGTGCTTCCGAGCACAGCAGCCGGATGGTGGCGATGAAGAATGCCACCGACAACGCCAAGCAGATGCTCAAGGATCTCAGCCTCGAATACAACAAGCTCCGCCAGGCCGCCATCACCAACGAACTCCTCGAAATCACCACCGCCAAGATGGCCCTTGAGTAACTTCATTCCGCCACGTCCTACCTTTTCAATCCTTCTATGAGCAACATCGGCAAAATCGTCCAAGTCATCGGTCCCGTGGTGGACGTGGATTTCTCCGCGTCCGGCCAACTGCCCGCCATTTACAACGCCCTGGAGATCACCCTCGACGTCGGTGGCAAGTCCACCCGTCTCGTCTGCGAGGTGCAGAGCCACATGGGTGATGGATGGGTTCGTTCTGTCTCCATGATTTCCACCGACGGTCTGAAGCGCGGTATGGACGCGGTCGATACCGGTGGCCCGATTACGGTTCCCGTTGGTGAGGAAGTCCTTGGCCGTATCTTCAACGTCACCGGCGACGCCGTGGACGACCAGCCGACACCCTCGACCGAGAAGCGCTACGGCATTCACCGCAAGTCGCCTCCCCTCACCGACCAGGATCCTTCGGCCCAGATTCTTGAGACCGGTATCAAGGTCATCGACCTCATCTGTCCTTTCACCAAGGGTGGTAAGGTCGGAGCCTTTGGCGGTGCGGGTGTCGGAAAGACCGTCGTTATCATGGAACTGATCAACAACATCGCCAAGGGCCATGGCGGTTTTTCTGTGTTCGCCGGAGTGGGTGAGCGGACCCGTGAGGGGAATGACCTTTATTGGGAAATGATCGAATCCAACGTTATCGCGACCGAGAAGGACGCGAACGGCCACGTCAAGACCGACGACCAGGGCCGTCCGGTGCTGGCCCCCGGTTCCAAGGTGGCGCTCGTTTACGGCCAGATGAACGAGCCGCCAGGAGCGCGCCTCCGCGTCGCTCTGAGCGCCCTTTCGATGGCGGAGTACTTCCGTGACGAGAAGAATCAGGACGTGTTGTTCTTCGTCGATAACGTCTTCCGATTCTCGCAGGCCGGCTCCGAGGTGTCCGCCCTCCTCGGACGGACGCCTTCCGCTGTGGGTTACCAGCCGACGCTCGCCGCCGAGATGGGTGCCATGCAGGAGCGGATTACCTCGACCAAGTCGGGTTCGATCACCTCCTTCCAGGCCGTGTATGTGCCGGCGGATGACCTTACCGACCCCGCACCCGCCAACACCTTCGCCCACCTCGACTCCACCGTCGTGCTCGAGCGTTCGCTGGCCGAGCTAGGCATCTACCCCGCCGTGGATCCGCTTTCCTCCGTGTCGAAGGCGCTCGCGCCGGAGATCGTCGGCGAGGAGCACTACCGTGTCGCCCGGGGCGTCCAGCGCGTCCTTCAGCGCTACAAGGATCTCCAGGACATCATCGCCATTCTCGGAATGGACGAACTGAGCGACGACGACAAGCTGACCGTGTTCCGCGCCAGGAAGCTCCAGCGTTTCCTCAGCCAGCCGTTCACCGTCGCCGAGATCTTCACCGGCACCAAGGGCGAATACGTCAGCGTCGCCGACACCGTCCGCGGTTTCGCCGAGATCCTCGACGGCAAACACGACAGCGTTCCCGAAGCCAACTTCTACATGAAGGGTGGCATCGATAGCGTTGATAAGGGCTGATGTCTTGAATCGTTGACTCGGAAATAACGGCCATGCCCCTTAAACTTGAAATCGTCACCCCGGAGCGCCGGATCTTTTCCGATGAGGTCGACACGACCGTCCTTCCCGGTATCGAGGGCGAACTCGGCGTCCTGCCGATGCACGCGCCCCTCGTGACGGTCCTGAAGCCGGGCGAACTGAGTTATTCCACCGGCGGGAAAACGACGTATCTCGCTGTGGGCGAGGGTTTCGTCGAGGTCACGGCCGGCGCCGTGTCCGTTATGACCGACATGGCCGTTGGCGAAGCTGATATCGACGAGAAATCGGTCGAGGACGCTCTCCAGCGCGCCAAGGATTCCCTCGCCGGCATCTCCAATGACGAGGAGGTTGCCACCGTCCAGGCTGCGATCCAGAAATCGCTGGCCCAACTTCACGTCAAGCGTCGCCGACGCACGACGCTCTGATAGGAATTTCGTTCCTTCGAACGGACGAACTCCCGGCGTATTCGCTCTTTGCAAGAGTCGGCACCCGCGTTAGAATCGCCGGATGAAAATTCCTTTCGCCCGGGCCTTTGCGGCTGTCATCCTCGGCCTTCTGGTCGGTCTTCCTTCATTGTCCGCCCAGAAGGGCGCAGACGTCCCATCCGCACGGAAAGGTGCTAGGGGCGGAACCGGCGCCCCGGCATGTGTCTGGAAAATCGAGGGCGAGAAAAACACGGTTTATCTCGCCGGATCGATGCATCTGCTTCGCGAGGGAGACTTGCCTTTGCCTCGGCAGTACATGCGCGCCTTCAAGGACAGCGACCGCCTTGTCTTCGAGATCGCGCCCGGGGACGAGAACAGCCCGAAAGCGGCGCGACTGAGTCTTGAGAAGGGAACGTATTCCGACGGGAAAACGCTTCCGGATGAGATTTCCGAGGATGCCTACAAGGAGGTCGGCCGGTTCCTCGAGCATGCCGGGATGCCGGCCGGAAGTTTTGACAAATTCCGGCCCTGGATGTGCGCGATGACGGTCACGATGGTCGAAATGATGAAGATCGGAGCCATGCCGCAATTTGGTGTCGAGCAAATTCTTCAGGAGTTGGCGGAGGCCGAGGGCAAGGAGATCGCGGGCTTGGAGACCCTGGAATTCCAGCTCGATCTTTTCGGCGGGATGGAGCGGAAGCTCCAGGAGCGGATGTTGGTCGAGTCCGTGCGCGAGGCCGAAACGATCGCGGAGGAGTTCCCGAAGATGGTCGAAGCCTGGAGGATTGCGGACGAGGAGGCCTTCGAAGAGAGCGCCTTCGAGGACAAGGACGATCCCGAGGTGAAGGCCTTCTACGAAGTCATCCTCTACGGGCGTAATCGCGATTGGATCGGCAAGATCGTGAACTTGCTTGAGGGAGACGAGAATGTCATGGTCGTGGTGGGTGCCGGTCACCTCATGGGCGAGGGGAGTGTCGTCGAGCTGCTCCGCGAGAAAGGATACAAGATTGCCCAACTCAAGGCGCGGGGGAAACGGGGCAAGACTGCGCCAGACTCGGACGGGAAACCCGCTCCCAAGCCGGACGCAAAGCCGAAATCCAAGAAACGCGATCTTGTTCCCGTGGGCGTCCCGACCGTGGAGCCCTAGCAATGCCCGGGCAATTGTCACCTCCCGCATTTGCCCCGCGTGGCCCAGGCCCGCGCGCCCTCGTCCCACTGCCATGAAGGCGCCTCCCCCTCTGCCCTTCCCTGTAGTGCTGGAATCCAGCGTGTCGCGTTCCGGCACCGTCGCTGAAGTCCTGCTCGGCATCGAAACGGAAGTCGCTTCCGGTGGCCTCATCCCTGAAGACCGGGCCATCGCCCGCGGCGTCCGAACAATCCTGAGTGTCGCCCCCTCGATTCCTGGCATCGACGCTCTCGGCCAGGAGATCGAGGACGCAGCGAATGCAAGCCGGCGCGGGTGCTTCCTGCCCGATGAGGACATGCGGGTGCTCTCCGCGTTCGCCCGTTATCTCGGCGTTCAGGCGGCCCTTCATAGTTGCATCTCCGAGTTGGAACCGCTTGTCCGGCAACCGGATCAGCTCACGGACCGCCAGCACCTTCAGGCCTTTGTCATCGCCTTCGCGGCAGCATGCATGCTCAACCGCTCCGCCGAATTCATCGTCAGTTCCTATGCCCGCTCCAAGGTCGTTCAGCGGAAGCTCGACGAACCGGAGCCCAGCCTGAATCTCCCCGCGAAACAATTCACGAAGCTTTTCAAGTCGCTCAATCATCCCTTCAATATCTGGCGCTTCCAACAGTCGATCCGCTTCGCGAAGGAGAACGAGGAGAAGATCCTCGCCCTTCGGGACGATCCCGAAATGGCGGATGTGGTGGAGTTGCTCTTGAAGGAAAAGCCCCAGCTTATCAATTTCAGCCGAAGGACTTACTATCGGAAGCGTTTTCGTTACTGGTTCTACGCGTATGCCCGCGGCCAGCGCTCGGGCTTCAAGCAGGTCATGGCCGCCCTTTTCGAGTTATCGGGGCGGGCGATCTCGAATGTCAGGAATCCCTTCCACCTAAAACGGGTCACTCCCGAGGTACGGGCGCGCATCGCTCCCCACTTGCGTCCGGGAGACGTCATCATTGTCCATCACGACGATGTTCTGAGCCATTACCTGCTGCCGGGATTCTGGACGCATGCCGCGCTCTACCTCGGCACCGAGGCGGAGCGCGCTGCCCTTGGGATCGTGGTGGACGATGGGAGGAGGCAACGTGGAGCCGATCCTATGTGTGTGCTCGAGGCGAACAAGGAAGGCGTGCTCTTCCGGCCCCTCGATTTCACCCTCCGCGTCGATGCGTTTGTCATCATCCGTCCGACGCTCGACCGCGAGGAGTTTGCCGAGGTGCTGGCTCGGGCCCTTTCGCACGAGGGCAAGTTCTACGACTTCGAATTCGATTTCCGTCGCGCCGATCGACTTGTCTGCACCGAACTCATCTACCGCAGCTTCCACGCGATTGGCGGTCTCCGCTTCCAGCCGGTGCCCCGCGTCGGCCGCTTTTACCTCAAGGCCGAGCACTTTCTCGACCTCGCCGTTGGCGGCGAGGGCTTCGAGGTTGTCGCTCTTTACGGAGCGGGAGTGAATTCCCTGACCTTCGGCGAGAAGGCTCGGAAGGCACTTGCGGGCACGTATAAAAGCGATGGCGGCAAGGGGATCGGGAGCGACGGCGAGTGATCAAATCGTTGCTTGACTTCGGGGATAGAGGTGAAGGATTATTAAGTATTATGGCTATCCAACTCGACAAAGCGCGAAAGCTCATTTCTGATCTGGAGAAGAAGCTCAATTCCACGGGGGAACAGGCTGCGGAAATCCGCTGTAATCTCGACAAGTGGCTTCAGAGTGGAGAGATCGACCTTCGCAAAAAAGGCGCCTCGGCCCTCAAGAAGGTGCGCAAGCATGCCGATAGCTTCGCGAAATCCCTTGGAAAACTGGAGAAGAATCTCAGCGAGTCGCTGGAGAAGCTCGCGGCGTCGCTGGAGAAGAAAGCTCGTGCGGAGAAACCCAAAACCGAAAAGCCGAGCGCGGAAGCGAAGAAGCCGGCCCCATCCAAGGCGGGAGTGAAGAAGAAAGCCGTTGCTCGGACAAAGGCGCCAGCCAAAAAACCAGCGGCCAAAAAAACGGTGGCGACGAAGAAAGCCGCGGGAGTGAGACGACGTCAGCCGGCGGCGAAAAAGAAAGTGGCGACGGACGAGGCGAGTTCGACGAGTTGAGCGTGCCTCCGGCCTCACGGTTCCTCGCGGCGACTCCCATAGATAATCTGGCTATCGTTGCCCCGCCCTTTGCCGTCAAAGTTGCACCGGAAGTAAGGAGTGCTCGGCCACGGAATGGGAAGGGTTTCCGTGGTGCCGTGAAGGGCGGCGTGGAGATGAAGGAGGGCGAGCGGGTCATCGCAATCGAATCGGGTGTTCGCGAGATCCGGGCGCGGGATGAAGTAACCCTTCCGCATCCTGCGGGTGATGATGTTGTGGCCGATGTTTTCGGCGAGTGTTAGAAAAACCTTGTTGCCGGAGGCTCGGTAGAGTTCGAGGGCACCGTAAAGGAAATCGGGATCGCTGGCCTTGATGGTTGCTAAAAGGGTGACCTCGTTCAGGGAGTCGCCGATAACCGCCAGCTTGAACTTCCGCGCGAGGGTGCGGGTCGTGTTCCGTATCTCGGGATCACTGCCGCCACTGACGCGCCAGGCCATGGCGAAGGCACGGAAATAAATCGGGTCGGCCTTGAGCGGTCGAAGCCGGCCGCCCTCGCCTTCGCCGTCCGCGTAATAGCCGGTTTTCCCTTCGGGAATGGGATGTCCGTCCGTGAAGATGCCCTTGACCCGGTTTCCTTCCGGTTCATAGGCGTGGCGGGAAAAGGCCACGAGGTCGCGCACCGCCTCGCCGATGAAATAGGCCGCGTTCTCCTCCCTGACGAGCTGGGCGAAGTAGAACCAGCAGAGCGCCATCCGGGGATAGCGGAAGCGGATCATGTCAGGGGCGAGGATCGTGGCTTCGCTCTGGCTCCCGCCGAATTGCGCGCGCACGCGGTCGTTCTCCGGAAGGGTGAACTGGTAGCCGACGAGACCGGTGTCCGGATGGCGTGCTTCGGAGTAGCGGGTTGCGAGGCGAAGCGCCCAGGCGAGCGGTGCGGGTTCGCCGCTGGCGCGGTGGTGCTCGAGGGCGGCGAGGATGAGGTCGCAGCCGGTGCCGCAAAAGGAGAGGCCCTCGCCAGGAAAGGGGGGCGGAACGGGGTCGTAGCGGTGCTTCCACGGGAATTTGGCGGGGCTGCGATTGAGGTCGTCGCCGTGGCGATTGATGTCGAGTGTCCTCCAGTCGACGACGTTCACGTCCCAGAAGCCCTCGATGCTCCGCAGCGCATCGCGCTCATGCGCCGCGAGCAGGAGCGGATAATGCGGGAGGTGGAACTTCAGCTCATGCATGTGCTGCTCGATGACGAGGGCGTCGGAGCGGACATCGTAGGCGATGTGCCCGCCCCAGAAGAGAGCGCCGGAACGACTCTGGAAGTGGCGGAGGGCGTAGCGGCTGGCGTCGATGGCGGCTTCGCGGTAGCGGAGGTCGCCGGTGAGGGTCGAGAGGGCGTCCAAGGTGCGGAATAGCGTCTGCTGGTTCGCGAGATCGGAGAGCATCCAGCGGTCGCCGGTTTTCTGCACGGCGACGATCTCGTATTTGTTCCGCTTCCGCACCGGGAGGTCTTCCCACGCGCCGCCGTAGACCCATTCGACAGGCTCGCCGGAGTCGAGGTTGAGACCGTCGACGAAAAGCGGCGTATGCTTCTTGCCGTAAACGTCGCGCCCGTGCTCAAGCACCTGGTCGGCGAAGTTTCGCACCGTTTCCAGCCACGGACTTGAGGGGAGCTCCGCGTGGACGTTGGGGGCCCAGCAGAGGGCGAGGAGAATCGAATGCCGCATGGAACCGAGCTTGGACGAAATCCGCGGGGCGGGCGAGGAAGAAAGCGCTGGCGGGAGTCGTGCGGATCAACGGACGGGTCTCGAGGGGCGGTAGCGGGGTTTCTTCCGCTTTGTCCCATCCGTGAGGGCGAGGATCGCCGGGTGGGTGAGCCGGCGTTCGGCCGTGATGGCGAAAAACGAGGATTCAAGCTCGGAGGTGTCTCCAATGGAGGTGAATCCGTAGCGTTCGATGGCATCGGCGGCGACAAAGGTCGGGATGACGACGAAGCCGAGTCCTCGCGTCGCGACGATCTTCGAGAGGGCCGCGTCCTCGAATTCCGCAATGACGCGGGGGCGCACACCGACGGCGCTGAACCACTTTTCGAGTTCGCGCCGAAGGTGACAGTTCTGGGTAGGCAGGAGGGCAGGGGCTTCGTCGAGGTTTTTCGGAAAGGATTCCTTGAGCGTGCGCGCGAGCGAGGGCATGGCGAAAAAGGTGACGCCGCAGGTGCAGAGCGGATGATTGAAGACCTTCGCCGCCATGCCGGGGGAGGCCGGTTCATCAGAGAGCACGACATCAATGCGGTGGGTGGTGAGCTGGGCAAGGAGGTCGGGGAGTTTTCCCTCGTGGCAGGTCAATTGCACGGGCGGCTTGTGTTCGAAAATGGGGCGCAGGATGTCATAGCTCATGAGCTTGGGAAAGGAATCCACGATGCCGGCATTGAGCCGGAGAGCGCGCGAGGTCGGGGCCTGCCGGGCTGCCCGTAGGATCTCGCCGC
>JAHEDC010000642.1 GCA_024641425.1 Verrucomicrobiales bacterium
ATCGCCTTGCGGATCATGAGCGGAATGAGTTTCTCGGGGAACTGGTAGGGGCCGTAGTTGTTCGAGCAATTCGTCGTGATGACCGGCATGCCATAGGTGTGATGGTAGGCGCGTGCAAGGTGATCGCTGCCGGCCTTCGACGCGCTATAGGGACTGTTCGGCGCGTAGGGCGTGGTCTCGCAGAAGGCGGGATCCTCCGCCCGGAGAGAGCCGTAGACCTCGTCGGTCGAGACGTGAAGGAAAGCGGATTTTCCCCCGTCGCGCAGTGGGCGAGGGGAATCGATCCCGCCGGATCTGCCGGTCTCGGCGAGATAGCCCCGGAACGCGTCAAGCAGGCGGAGGGTTCCGAGAACGTTGGTCTCGATGAAGGGCTCCGGACTTTCAATGGAGCGATCGACATGGGACTCGGCGGCAAGATGCATGACGGCGTCGATCCGGTGCTCGCGCAGCAGGGCCGCGACACGGTCGCCGTCACCGATATCCCCATGGACGAACACGTGCCGGGGATCATTCTTGACTGGATCAAGGTTCGCGGGATTCCCCGCGTAGGTGAGCTTGTCGAGGTTGACGACGCGTTCGATCTCAATGCCAAGTTCCGCCTCGGCCTCGCCAAGGAGATAGTGAACGAGATTCGATCCGATGAATCCGGCACCGCCGGTAATAAGGAGATTCATGAAAAGTTAGAAGTTAGAATTTGAATGTTAGAGATCAGAGCGGCTGATGGGAAAACCTTCGCGGTCTTGGCGTCATTGCCGGACAAATCCACCGTATCCGTGCCAATTCCGATTTGCGATTTCCGTATTCCTTCATTTCGGATTTCCCTCCAAATGTTCCCTCAGCGCCTCTTTCCATGGGCGAGGGGTGATGCCTGTGAGTCGTTGGAATTTCCCGGTGCTCATCGCGCTGTTGACGGGGCGCTTGGCCGCGAACGTCTCGATCGAATCCATCGTCGATGCCCCGATCTGATCCACCCGCACCGGGTGTCCGCACGCGCGCGCCACGTCGATACAATACTGTCCCCATTCCTGCCAGGTGCAAGGATCCGAGTTACAGAGGTGGAATACACCGCTCGCATCCACGCTACCGGTACCAAAGATCAGCGCGTCGAGCCACATCGCGATGTCGGGCGCGTAGCTCGGACACCCAATCTTCTCCGCGGGCAAGGTCAATGCAGCTTCGCGGCAGGCCTTGGCGATGATCCACTCCGGGAAGGCCGGTTTCCCGGGACCGAAGAGCCACGAGAGGCGCACGACGAGATTCTCCTCCGACGCCTCCATCACGTAATCCTCGCCCTTTCGCTTCGACGCCGCGTAAACACTGATCGGATGCACGGGATCTTCCTCGGTGTAGGCATCCGGCTTTGCCCCATCGAAGACGAAATCCGTGCTGATGTATACCACCTTCGCCCCTTTCTTCGCACAAATCCGGGCCACTTCGCGGGGGCCCTCCGCGTTCACCGCGTAGGCCTCGTCCTCGAAGGTTTCGCAATGATCGACAGCCGTGAGGGCCGCCGACAGAATCAGCAGGTCGAAATCAAGTGCTTCCAGATTGGGGGCAATGGACGCCGGGTGTGCCAAATCGACGGTCTCCCGCCCCAAGGGGATGACCGTGTGCTCGTTCCGGAAACGTGCCAAGAGAGCCTTTCCAAGCCGCCCGTTCGCACCGAGGATCGCGATTCGTTTTGGAACCTCTTCAGGAAGCCGACGGCTGGAGATGGGGGAATCGAGGGGCATCATTGAAAACGGGAGTGTGTCATTCACCTAGGAGGTCGCCCTTGTGCTGGAACGTTTCAGGCCTTGGGTTCCAACAAGGACGACAAAGCCACACTCCATCAACTCGCGTACCTGGAATTGCCACACTTCGGGCTGCGCTTTGAGGACGCTGAAGTGGAGAACGCGGGAGAGAGGCTCAAAGCGGAGGTAGGGAAGACCGAGGGAAGCAAGCAGTCCGAAGAAGCCGATGACGGCGATGCGGAGGTTGAAAGCCGACCGCGGCGTGCGCTGGAGGAGGATCCGTGTCAGGAAGAAAAGGCCCGCGAGCGCTCCAAGGATGGTGAGGCTTTGCACCACCCGCCGCCAGGCGTACCAACCTTGCTCGACGGCAAGCTCTCGTGCTTGGTCGAGGCCGGGAGTCTGCAAGTCGACCTGTTTGTTGAGCCCGAAGGCCATCAGCGCCCCGGCCAGGCTCAGCCACACCCACCGCTCAACGGGAGTTCCCGAGGCTCCCTTTCGCGCGGCGAGGAGGCAAGCGACGACGGACGCGAAATACGCGAGGGTCACGGTCCAGCCCATCACCGTCGGGTCGTTCGCTCCCCAGTGCCAGGTGGGAAATTGGGAAGCTGGGAAAGCGGAAATCAAAACGTGGAATTTGAAATAAGGCGGGCAACCGTTTGACTGTTGAAGGTGCCAGGCGCCCCTACGCTTTCCACACTTGTCCTTCCGCGGTGTCGAGATCCTTCATCGCGTTGCGCGTGTCGACGATACAGGGAGCCCACGCCGCGAGTTCGCGGTAATTGACACAGGCGTGGGCGGTGGCAATGAGGACGAGGTCGAAGCCCGCGATCGTCGCCTCGTTCCACGGAACGGACCGGGTTCCCGCCCATTGTGGATGTTCCCGGGTGGGCTTGATGACGGGGACGTAGGGGTCGTGGTAGGCTACTTCGGAGCCTGCCTGGCGCAACATTTCCATCAGCACATAGCTCGGGGATTCCCGCTCGTCGTCCACGTTCGGCTTGTAGGCGAGGCCCAGCACCAGCACTTTCGAGCCATTCAGCGCCTTCTTTCGCGCGTTGAGGGCGCCCGCGACCTTTTGCATGACATACTGTGGCATGGCGGTGTTGATTTCCCCTGCCAACTCAATGAAGCGGGTGTTCTGCGCATACTCGCGCGCCTTCCAGGTCAGGTAGAACGGGTCGATCGGGATGCAGTGTCCGCCCAGGCCGGGGCCCGGATAGAAGGGCATGAAGCCAAAGGGTTTTGTCTTGGCCGCATCGACGACTTCCCAGACATCGATTCCCATCGCGTCGTAGACGCCCTTGAGCTCGTTCACGAGCGCGATGTTCACGCTCCGGAAGATGTTCTCCAGCAGTTTGGCCGCCTCCGCGACCCGGCAGGAGGAGACCGGAACCAGGTTCTCGATCGCGCGCCCGTATACGGCCAGTGCCTTCTCA
>JAHEDC010000643.1 GCA_024641425.1 Verrucomicrobiales bacterium
TCCCCCGCGCTGATGAAAATCCGGTCGCTGAAAACCTCCCAGCCATCGACCGGCACCTCGCGCGTCCGAAACGCGAGATCGGCGAAATCCCAATGCGCCTGAACGGCTGCGCCGAGTTTCGCCTCGTTCGTTCCCCCACCTGCCAGCAGAAGATTCGCGCGCCCCGGCGTCTCGAGTTTCTCCTGCAAGTCCGCGAGCGGCAGGAAGAGGTTCATTGCCGCGTCCTGCTCTGCCTTCAGACTGAAGCGCCCGAACTCCGCGTCGCCCAGAATATGCGTGATCTTCTTCCGCAACGTCACCGTCTCGTCCGTGCTACCGGAAAGCGGCGCATCCTTCGACAAGGCGCCCGGCCGCTCCATCCTGGCGAGCACGGTGTCTCCTAACGTCACTTTCAGTTGCCGTGCCAACGCCTCACTCACGGCCACGAATCCCTCATCCGGCAACGTCGCCGCGGCGCCTCCGGGAGCCAGCGTGAAAAAATGAGCGTCGATCCCAAGGATCTGCACCGCGTTCGCCCGCTCCTCACCCTTCGTATTCGACACCGTGCCCTCGGCCAAGAGCACGGGAGCCACGGTGGCCCCGCCGGCATCGGCACGCACCGCATCCACAAGAGCGGTCGTGAAAAACCGCTCGCCGCCAAGAAGTGCGTATTCCAGTTTCCCCGTCCGCAGTTCCCCCGCCCGTCGCAGCGTCTCCTTCACCGAATCCCCGACCACCAGCGATCCCGTGAATACGGTGGACGCGAGGAAAACGCCCGCCGCGAGACAGAGCGTGAGGCGCCAGTAATGGCGGATCGATTGCAAGGCGAGACCAACAAGTCGCATGCCCCTAACATCACCTCGAAACCGTGTCCGATTCAAGCACGCGTTTCCTATTCTCCACGGCGCGTCGTTGACCCGGTTTCCGCAGCGATTACCTTGAACGATGCTTCGTCCCGCAGGCCTCCGCCTTGCCCTCGCACTCGTGCTTTGCCCGTCGCCCCGCCTCACGGCGGACGATGCCGCCTTCGCGCACCATCCCGATATCACCGTCTCCCTCTTCGCCTCGGAGCCGCTCGTCGTCGATCCCGTCGCCCTCGCCTTCGCCGCCAATGGCGACCTCTTCGTTGTCGAAATGCGCGACTATCCCTACGGCATCCCGCCCGAGAACAAACCCGGCGGCACCCTCCGGCTCCTCCGCGATACCGACGGCGACGGCCGCGCCGATTACGCGGTCGTCTTCGCCCGCGACCTCAGCTACCCCACCTCGGTCACGCCCTGGCGTCGCGGCGTCCTCGTCGCCGCGCCGCCGCAGATCCTCTACCTTGAGGACAGCGATGGCGACGACGTGGCCGACATCCGGAAAGTCATCGTCGAGGGCTTCCAGCGCGGCGTGACCGACGGCAACCTGAGCGGTCTGCAATGGGGGCTCGACAATCGTATCCACGGCACCAAGGGCGCAAGCTCCGCCACCGTCGAGTCGCCCCTGAACGACGATCCTCCGCTCCGCCTCGGCGGCTACGATTTCGCCCTCGATCCCGACACCGGGAAATGCATCCGCACCTCCGAATCCTCCGCCGGGTTCGGCCTCGTCTTCGATGCCTTCGGCCACCCCTTTTCGAACTACAACGTCGACTACCTCCAGCAGCACGTCATTCCGCTGGTCTACCTCGAGAACGCCAAAGGGCTTCCAAAATTCAAAGCCACGATCAACATTTCGGACCACGGCCAATCGGCGCGCATCTTCCCGGTTTCGGAAGCCACCACCCGATTGAACCACCCCGAACAATCCGGCCATTTCTCCGCCGCCAGCGGCATGGCCGTTCTCGACTCCCCCCTCTTTCCCGAGTCGGCACGGCAGAGCATCCTCGTCGCCGATGTCGTCGGCAACCTCGTCCACCGCAACCGCCTCCGCGAGGAAGGCCCGGTCTTCCGCGGAGCCCGTGTTCAGGAGGAACAGACGAGCGAATTCCTGGCCTGTCGCGCCCCCGATTTCCGCCCCGTGAGCATGACTTACGGCCCCGATGGTGCGCTTTACCTCACCGACATGCGCCGCGTCGTCATCGAGCACCCCGACTACATTCCGCCGAAAGTGCGCGCCACCCTCGACATCCGAGCGGGCGAGAACCGGGGTCGCATTTACCGCATCAAACCCGCCGTCCTCGACCTCCCGCTCCGCGCCGACCTCGCCCGTCTCTCTCCAACGGAACTCGCGACCTCGCTCGCTTCCGCGAATCCCTGGGCCACCGAAACCGCGCAACGGCTCCTCTTCGAAGACCAGGCCCGCGAAGCCGGCGACGCCATTCGCGCGGCTACCGCGAAGTCGAAGCGCCCTGCAACCCGGGTCCGCGGTCTCTGGACTCTCCAAGGTCTGGGCAGCCTGACCGACGCCGAAATCCTTACCGCCCTCCTGGACGATTCGCCCGGTGTGCGAGAGAACGCCCTCGTCCTCGCCGAAACCCGTCCGGCGCTGGGCGGTTCCGTCGCCGCCCTCCTCAACGACCCGCATCCGCGCGTCCGCTTCCAGGCCGCCCTTAGCCTCAGTCTCCTGCCGCCCGGCGATTCGCTCGTCGATCCGCTTTGGGCGCTTCTTTCCGAAGGTCCCGCCGACCTCTGGACGCGCCGCGCCGTTCTTTGTGCCGCCAGAACAGACACTCCCGAACTACTCCGTCGTCTTCTCAAGGAAACGACGAACGCCGAAACCATCGCCGATTTCGCCCACGCCCTCACCGCCCAACCCGGCGACATCGTTGTCCCCTTCCTCGAATCCCTTCCACCCGAAGCCATCACCGAGCCCCTTCTCACAGGTCTTCGCCGCGGCTGGGAGATCAACGCCCCCGACGAAGCCACCAATCCACGCCTCACCGCCCATCTCGAGCGCTGGACAAAAAACGCCGCGCCCGAGAACGTCCCGCCCCTTCTCGACCTCGTCCAGCTCTTCGGACTTCCCGTCACCGGAGCCCTCGAGGAACATGTCCTCCCCGCTTTCTCCAACGCCGCCAATATCGAGCTTCCCCTCGACACACGGCTCGATGCCATCACCATCGTCGGCAAGGTCGCCCTCCGCGATTCGAAGGAACCGCTTCCCCAGCTCCTTGCCGCCGCCGAACCCGCGCCCATCCAACTCGCCGCCCTCCAAGCTCTCCAGGCTTCAAAGAACGCCCGCCTCGGTCCGCTCCTTATCGAGA
>JAHEDC010000167.1 GCA_024641425.1 Verrucomicrobiales bacterium
AGCAGCCGGGAAGCGATCCGTTCGCGGAATCTTCTGCCACCGCTCATCGAGATCACGATGGTGGCCGTTTCCGAGCGATCGATGGTGCGTTACCAGCAGATCAACGGGGAGACCGCTCCCAAATGGACGGATGGATTGTTCACCGCCAGTTCCTTGGACAATTCCTACGAAGAGGATCTCAAGAAACTCGAGGAGCGTCTGCAACTGGATCGCGTCGATTACCGCGTCTTCAACGAAACAGTGGGCATTCGCGCCTCCAAATGGGGTGAGGAAACCAAGTCCTGAGCTCCTTCTCACGCTCCCCCCTCGCTACTGATTTTCAAACTCCTGACCGAATCATGAAACGATCCCTCTCTCTCGGTTCCCGTCACGGCTTCTGGGCCAAGTCCGGCTTCACGCTTGCTGAAATCCTTGTCGTCCTGGTGATCATCGCCATCATCGCCGCCTTCGCGATGCCCGCGATGAACTCGGTCCTCCGGGGGTCGAAGATGACCTTGGCCGCCGACCAACTGGTGCGCGACCTGAACCTTGCCCGGCAAGTCGCGGTGAAGGACAACTCGCCGGTCGAATTCCGGTTCTACAAGATCGACGATCCCGAGCAGCCGGGCGCCGAAAAGGCCTATCGAGCCTATCAGGCGATCCGGAGGCTCTACGATCCTCGGGATAGCGACAAATTCGAGATCGAGTCCGTGACTCCGATCCGGGATCTTCCGGATGCCGTGGTGATTTCCGATTCCGCGCAATTCTCGACGCTCATTACGGATCCCGATGTCATTGACAACAAGGTCGATACCGGGAGCGGGGAGGCGAGCCGGGTTGAAAGTGAAAGCTACAAGTCGTTCATCTTCCTCACGGATGGCGCACTCAATCTTCCCGATCTCCAGGGATCGTCCCTGATTCTATGGTATCTGACGCTGGTGCGCGAGACCGATGATCCCTCCGATCCGAAGGAATTCGTGACCATTCAGATCGACCCTTCGACCGGGCATATCCGCCGCTACGACAAGTAGGGGGTGGTCTTTGGTTATTTGTTATTGGTTAAGGGGGCTTGCGTTGGGCACGCCCGCAGGAGTTCCCGCACCAACCGGCTTCCCCGGTAAATGAGGCCGGTGTAGATTTGCACGAGGGCGGCCCCGGCCGCGAGTTTCTCTTCCGCGTCCGCGCGGTTCAGGATGCCGCCCACTCCGATGATGGGGATCCCGGGATCAAGCGTCTTGCGCAGACTGCGGATCACCCGCGTCGAAACTTCCGTGACGGGCGCGCCGCTGAGACCGCCGGCTTCGTGCGCGAGCGGATGGCCTTTCACGGCATCGCGGGCGGTCGTGGTATTCGTTGCGATGACCGCGTCCATCTTCAATTCGGAGAAAAGGGCGCCCAAAGCGGCGATCTGCTCGTTCTCGAGATCGGGGGCGATCTTCACTGCAAGCGGGACGTAGCGCCCGTCTCGCTGTGCCCGCAACGCCTGTTCTTCCTTCAGTCGTCCGAGGAGGGCCCGCGCGGCATCCGCATTCTGGAGTTCGCGCAGGTTCTTCGTATTGGGCGAACTGAAATTGACCGCGATGTAGTCGGCGTGGGAATAAGCCTTCTGAAGACAAAGGAGGTAGTCGTCGAGCGCGTTCTCGATCGGGGTGTCGGCGTTTTTCCCGATGTTGATCCCGACGATCCCTGGGTACCCCTGGCGGCTCGTATCGATGTTCTCCAAAGCGGCGTCCATGCCGGGATTGTTGAAGCCCATCCGGTTGATGATCGCCTCGTGTTCGCGGAGGCGAAAGAGGCGTGGTTTCGGATTCCCGGGCTGCGGTCGGGGGGTGATCGTCCCTACCTCGATGAAACCGAAACCAAGGCTGCCCAGAGCGGCGATGGTGTTCCCCGCCTTGTCGAGTCCGGCCCCCAGACCGATGCGATTGGGAAAGGAAAGCCCCATGACCTCGATTGGCGGGCGACTGAAGGCCGATTTCGGGGTAAAGGGAGTGGTCAGGCCGCAGGCGTGGGCCGCGCGCAGCCCGGCGAGGGTGACATGGTGGGCCCGCTCGGCGTCGAGTTTGAAAAGGAGGGGGCGGGCAAAATGGCGGTAGAGATCCATGGGAAGTACGCGCGAAGTGTGGCTTGGGATCGGGGTTTTGTCGAATTCGCAGCGAGGCCGATGCCTTTCCGCGTGACAGCGGGCGGGGGAGTGTACACGTTCGCGGGAATCCGCATCCGCTCGTAGCCCCCTCGATCCCACCACCATGAATATTCCGCCCGAAAGCCTCGCGACTCCGTTTTACCAAGGGTCGGTTCAAAAGCTCTTCGCGGTGCCGGGCCGGGATGATCTCATGGTCTGCCAGACGAGTTCGGTCGGTTCGGTCTTCGATGTCGGCGCCCTCTTCGAGATCGCGGGCAATGACGTGAGCCGGGCGGTATTCCGCCACGCCCTTTATTCCTCGATGGCCCGTCCGGAGACGTGGGTCGCCGTGCGGGAAGCCATCGTGGCCGAGCCGGGACTCGATGAGGCGATCCGCGCGCAATTGCTCGAAGGAACGCTGGAGGACTGCCTCGCCCGGGGAGCGAAAACCCACCATGTGGGCATGGTTGATGCCGTCACCGGGGAGGTCGTGACCGAAGGGGCACCCGTGAATCCCAGCACGCTGAATGTGGTGCGCCGATTCACCATCGGGAAGCCGCCCCTGGTGCGCCTGTTCCATCATCCGCTCTACGATTACAAGGCGTTCCAAAACGCCGATCAGTTCGTGGTTCCGCTGGAGGTAATCGTGCGTTTCGGCCTGACCAGTGGGTCGTCGGTTTACCGGAAATACCTTGGCCTCGGCGAGAAGGAGAGACGAACCTATGAAATCGAACTTGGCATCGGGGAGCCGCTGGAGGCCTGGAAGAGGCTGGGCTCGCCGATCGTTGATTTCACCAGCAAGTACGAGCCGGAAGACCGGCCCGTTTCCAAGCAGGAGGCCATGCTGATGAGCGGGCTCGCGGCGGAGCAGTTCGTTGCACTCGGGAAACTGGCCTTGCTGGGGGCCTGGGCGGTGCGGAATCTTGTGGAATCGATGGGACTTCGCCTCTGGGATCTCAAGTGGGAGTTCGCGCGGAGCGGCGACGATTTGTGCTTCGTCGATACGATCGACACCGACTCGATGCGGGCCACCGGCATGGTCGAGTGGAAGGGCGAGACTTTCGTCATTCACCACAACAAGCAGGCCATGCGGGATTACTATCGGATCATTCACGGCGAGTGGCTCGACGGGGTGAATGCCGCCAAGGACGAATCGCGGAAAGCCGGCAATCCCTTCGTCGGGCTACTCCGCGAGGGGCAGGCGGAGGGACGGTGGCCCCAGGATCCCAAAGTCCACGAGGAGTTCCTCGCGATTCAGATGCGCAAGATGGAATTGGTCAAGGAAGGGATCCTCGGGGGCCGTCCCATGGTCGAGGTGGCGACCGGCTTGGAGGCCTGCGGCAAAGCCGAACTCGCCTTCTACGAAGGGCTCGGAAAGCTTGCCCCCTTGCATGCGCTCAACGGCATCGCCTCGCGTTGAGCGTTTGCCGCCATCCTCCCGATTCTTTCGTAACAATCTTGCCTTTGTCCTTCCATTGCGAAGGGAATTGTGCTATTCATTTTTACCGTTGGGTGCCCTCAAAGGACACAACCGCTCACCCCTGACTTGGAAAGTTTAACCTAGAAAAACGCATTATGAATCGTCGCGAATCGATTGTTGCAGGACTGGCCGGAATCACGGCTGTTACCGCCCTTGCCCGGCCAGCCGGTGCGGCGGACGAACCGAAGGCCGATAATCCCGAATTGGAGGCCATCAAGGCCGTCTTCAAGGCCCACGACGAGGCGATGGGCAATCACGACATGGAAGGAGTGCTCGCTCTCTTCGCCCCGAAGGCGGTCATGATGGGCAGTGGTCCCGGCGAGCTTTGGTCGGGCACGAACGAGATTAAGGAAGCCTACGGGAAGTTCTTCGAGGGCTTCGACAAGGGGAAGCAGGATTTTCATTACAATTTCCGCTTCGGCGGGCTGTCGACCGACATGGGATGGCTGGTGGCCTCCGGGGAGGTCACCGGGGAGAAAGACGGTAAGAAGGTCGGTTTCCCGTTGAACATCTCGGTGACAATGGCGAAGGCCGGCGGTAAGTGGCAGTTCGCGTCCATGCATTTCTCGACCCTGACCGGGGCCGGAGAAGCCGCCGCCGCGAGCGAGTGAACCCCTAGAAAGCGAACGCCATGAACGACGCATCTTCGAATGAGAATCTCCCTCCGGCTGACGGGGAGGAGCTAGGGCAGAACCGGAGGGTTTTCCTCCAGGGCATGGGCAAATGGTCCACGGCGGCCATTGCGGCCGCCGTCGCAGGCTCCTGGCTCGGCAGCGGGCCCGAGGCGCGGGCTGGCGCTTGGATCAATCGCCGGGGTGGCTGGTTGAACCGCGGCGGGGCCTGGGTGAACCGCGTGGGCGGAGGCGGGAGCTGGGTGAATCGCGGTGGTGGTGGATGGGTGAACCGTCGCGGTGGCGGCGGCTCCTGGATCAATCGCCGCTAGGCTTCGCCTTTTCTTTACATCCCGTGCCGGAGGACTCCCTCGATTCCCTCGTGTTTCTGCCCGCCGCGGAGACCGAGGAGTATCCCGAGGGTTCCTGCGTGGCCATCATCCGAACGGCGGACGAATTTACTCGCAACCTGCGGGATCCCGCGCCGGGAGTGGAGTGGCTCCAGGTCGAAGGCTTGCTCGGGGATCCCGCTGTGTGGGCCATCGCCGCGCAGGGATCCATCGCGATCCCGCTCGACGTTGTCCTCGATGATCCGGCGGCAGAATTCTCATCTCTCTATCGATTGGTCGATGTGGCGATGGTGCGCTCGACGCGCGTCACGATTCCCGCGAAACCGGGCTTTCTGAAAGCTCTCCGACTGGCGATCTCATTGCGGCTTCCCGTGCGCCTGCTTCCCGGCCAGCCGAAAGGGGAAATCCTCGTGGAATTGGTCGAAGCGGCCCGCTTCTATCTCCACGATGCGATGGTGGAAACGCCCGTCGAGTTCTTCCACTCCCTGCTCGCGCAGTTCCGGGGAATGGCGACGGGCACGATCTGGTCGTTCCTGGAACAGGATCCGGCGGTCTATGTTCACCACGATGCCGATGGAAAGGCGCTGCACCCCGCCGATTTCGTGGGTCGGCATCTCGAAGGTCTCATCTCGAGCGGAGCCGAATGTGCCGCGTGTCGGTGGCAGGCGGTCTGCGCGGGGTATTTCAAGTTTCCCGACTCCAGCTACGAGTGTGCGGACGTGAAGGTCCTTCTCGCCGAGATCGAGGAAACCTCGGAGGAGATCACCCGCGAATTGGCCCGCCATGAATCGACTCCCCTGACATGAGCCACCGCGTTTTCAGCGTTATCCTGCTTCCCACGGCGGAGTGCAATGTCGCGTGCGACTACTGTTTCGAACACAAGGAACCTCATCGTCTCCCGATGCTCCTGGTGCCGCTTCTGACGAAACAACTCCTCGACCACATGGAGCACGAGGGGATCGAGGAATGCGAGATCTACTGGCAGGGCGGGGAAGTCATGATCATGGGCCCGGCCTGGTTCGTCGAGGCCGGAAAGCTCATGGACGACGCGGCCGCGGCGCGCGGGCGGCGCTTCACGCATTACATCCAGACGAACCTCATCGGCTATTCCCCGGCGTGGAACGATGTCCTCCACGGCATGTTCGGCGGTTCGCTCGGCACGTCGATGGATTATCCGAACCTCCACCGGAAACTCTTCAAGGGTGGCACCGAGGGCTACACCGCGACGTGGACGCAACGCCTCCACGAAGCCCAGGCGGCTGGTCTGGAAATCGGAGTCATCGCCGTCCTGCACCAGGGGAGTCTTGATGCCGGGCCGGAGGCGTTCTACCGCTACTACACGGAGGAACTCGGGCTCACGAGCTTTCAGGTGAATACCCCCTTTCCCGGCGGACCGGCGAAAGCGGTGGAAGAGGAATTCGACCTCGACAAGGAGGAGCTGGCCGCCTTCCTGGCCGGACTTTTTGATCTCTGGATGGAACGCGGGCACGGCCACGGAGTGGCCCTCGGGCCCTTCGATGCCTTGATCCACCACTTCACCGGAGAGGCCGCGCGTCTGCCCTGTATCTGGAAGGAGAACTGCTCGAACCAGTTCATCTCGGTCGATTCCAAGGGCACAGTCGCGCAGTGCGATTGCTGGGTCACCAGCTACCCGGAATCGTTCTTCGGCAATGTTTTCCGCGAGCCCGACCTGACGGCCATGCTCCGGACGAGCCCGGCGCGGCGCGAGTTCGTTGAGCGACCGAAGCATCTCGTCGAGCACGAGGATTGTCTCCAGTGTCGTTTTCTTTCCATCTGTCATGGTGGCTGTCCGGTGCGCACCTACAGTGCGCTCGGCACCATGCTCGCGAAGGATCCCTACTGCGAGGTCTACAAGGCGGTCTTCTCGAAAGCCGAGGCCCACGGTCGGGCCCTTCTGCGGAAGCAGGTTTACGCCGGAAAGACCGCGTCTCCCGCCGGGCCTGGTCCCGCGCGTCTGACGACGGTGGCGACACCGTAGGCCACCGAGATCGGTAATTGGAGCACGAATCCGGTTGCCGAATCCTCCGGGATCGCTACATTCGGCACGTTAATTCAGGCAATCCCGTGAACGCCCCGCTTGATCAACATGTGCTCGTCCTCAACCGGCTTTGGCAACCGGTCAATACCTGCACGGCACGCCGGGCGGTCGCCCTTCTCTACCTCGGGCACGCCCAAGTGGTGCGGAGCGACGAGGAATCCAATTTCTGGACGCACGATGTTCGATCATGGCTCGCGCATTCCGAGGAAGTCGCCCGCCGCTCCGTGAACGGAGAATTGCGGGACGTCGTGATCCACACGATTTCCCGGGCCTTCGTGGTGCCGAGGATCATCGTTTTGGGGGTCTACGACCGCTTGCCGAAAAAGGAGATCAAATTCACGCGGGACAATGTCTTCCAGCGGGATCAGTATACGTGCCAGTATTGTTGCATTCGTTTCGAGCCGAAGGAACTGAACATCGACCACGTGATTCCGAGGGAGAAGGGGGGCAAAACGACCTGGGAGAACGTTGTGTGCTCGTGCATCCGTTGCAACACGAAGAAGGCGAACAAGTTACCCGAGCAAGCGAAGATGCATCCCCGCACGGTGCCCAAGGCTCCGCGCTGGCGGCCGATGTTCGGTTTGGGACGCCATTCGGAACCGCATTTCGATGAAAGCTGGCGCTTTTTCCTCGAGCCGAGCAGCGCCCGGGTGGAATTGAGTGCCTGATCCCGGCCCGTGCGGGACGCGGTTCAGGAGAATGTTTGACGCGGGGCATGGCATTTGCTTAATTGGCGTCCGCTCCGGCCGTTACCAATGAAGTGTAGGTCGGCGGCGAATCGCAAAACCCCGCCTTCACCAACACCGCAAGGACCCACCGCAAGCACACATACCATCATGGCAAAATTTGGAATCAACGGTTTCGGCCGCATCGGACGCAATGTTCTCCGCGCAATGTCGCAGGAGCAGATCGAGAAGGTCGTGGCCATCAATGACCTCACCGACAACAAGACGCTGGCCCATCTCCTGAAGTGGGATTCCGTGGGTGGAAAATTCAAGGGTGACGTTACCTACGACGACAAGGGCATCACCGTGAACGGCCACTTCATCCAGATTTTCGAGGAGCGAGACCCGGCCAAATTGACCTGGGGTGACCTCGGCGTGGACGTGGTCCTCGAGTCGACCGGCTTCTTCACCGACCGTGCGAAGGCGGAACTCCACATCACCGGTGGCGGTGCGAAAAAGGTGCTGATCTCCGCTCCGGCGAAGAATCCCGACCTCACGATGTGCCTCGGCATCAACTCCGACCAGTATGACGCCGCGAAGCACCACATCGTCTCCAACGCGAGCTGCACCACGAACTGCCTTGCCCCGATGGCCAAGGTGCTCCATGACGCCTTTGGGGTCGAGAGCGGTTTCATGACCACGATTCACAGCTACACGAACGACCAGCGTCTGCTCGACCTCCCGCACGAGGATCTGCGCCGCGCCCGGGCCGCCGCGATCAACATTATCCCGTCGAGCACCGGGGCCGCGCGCGCCATCGGCGAGGTCATTCCGGAGCTGAAAGGCAAGCTCAATGGCGGTGCCTTCCGCGTGCCGACCCCGACCGGTTCGGTGACCGATTTCACGGCCAAGCTGAAGAAGTCGGCGAGCGTGGACGAGATCAACGCCAAGTTCAAGGAAGCCGCCGACGGTCCGATGAAGGGTGTCCTCGAATACAACACCGAAAGCGCCGTCCTCCAGGACATCGTGGGCAACCCGCACTCCTGCATCTACGACGCCGAACTGACGCTGGTCATGGACGACATGGTGAAGGTCGTCGGCTGGTATGACAACGAGTGGGGCTACAGCAACCGCTCGGTCGACGCGATGGAAATGCTCGGCGCCTAAAACGTATTCCAGGCTGCAAGGCCTGACGGGGGGGCAGTCGCCGCAGGGCGTCTGCCCCTCCTTTTCTCTTTCCGAAACACCTCTAGCACCCGACCTCGCATGGCCAAGAAAACAATCCGTGACCTCGATTTCGCCGGACGCACGGCTCTCGTGCGCGTCGACTTCAATGTCCCGCTCGCCGAGAACGCCGACGGCAGCCGCAGCATCACCGACGAAACCCGCATCCAAGGCGCTGTTCCGACGATCAATTACCTTCTCGAAAAGGGAGCCAAGGTCATTCTGATGAGCCATCTCGGGCGTCCGAAAGGCGCGCCGGAGGACAAGTATTCACTCGCCCCGGTCGCGAAGCGCCTCGGAGAGATTCTTTCCTCTCCCGTGCATTTCGCCACCGATTGTGTGGGCGAGTCCGCGAAGGCCGCCGCCGCCGCGCTAAAGACGGGCGAAGTGCTTCTGCTAGAGAACGTCCGTTTCCATAATGAGGAGACCGACAACGATGTCGCCTTCGCGAAGCAACTCAGCGAGCTGGGTGATGTCTTTGTGAACGACGCCTTCGGGACCGCACACCGCGCGCATGCCTCGACCGCCGGCGTAGCCGCGCCCATGAAGGACAGCGTGATGGGCTTCCTCATGGAGAAGGAACTCCAGTATCTCCAGGGCGAACTCGCCGATCCGGCGCGCCCGTTCGTCGTCATTCTCGGCGGCGCGAAGGTTTCCGACAAGATCGGCGTCATCAAGGCCCTCATGGGCAAGGCCGACACCATCCTCATCGGCGGCGCCATGGCCTACACTTTCCGCAAGGCGCAGGGTTGCGCGATCGGCGACAGTCTCGTCGAGAACGACAAGCTCGATCTCGCCCTCGAACTCCTCGCGGAGGCAGGCGACAAGCTCGTCCTTCCGACCGATGGACGGGAGACGCAGGATTTCAAGGGCGGCGACGATGTCCGTAACTGTGAGCCTTACGGCCCGGGCAAAGGCGTCGCCGACGGCTGGGAAGGGATCGACATCGGCCCGGCGTCGGTCGAGGCTTTCCGCAAGATCATCCTTGGCGCGAAGACGATCATCTGGAACGGCCCGATGGGCGTGTTCGAGAACGACAACTTCGCCCACGGCACCAAGGCCATCGCCGAAGCGGTCGCCGAAGCCGACGCGGTGAGCATCATCGGCGGTGGTGATTCCGTGACGGCGATCAAGAAATTCGGCCTCGAGGACAAGGTCACCTTCATTTCCACCGGCGGCGGGGCCTCACTCGAACTCCTCGAAGGCCTTGAACTCCCCGGAGTCGCCGCCCTCGACGACAAGTAATCGTTCCTGAAAACTGAAAACCGAAAACTGAAAACTTCTCCCATGACCCGAAAGCCAATCATCGCTGCCAACTGGAAAATGCACAAGGGCCCCGCCGACTCGACCGCCTTCATCAGCGCCTTCCTCCCGCTTCTCGACGCCAGCCTGTCCTGTGACATCGTGCTCGCGCCGCCCTTCGTTTCGCTGGCCGCCTCCGCTTCGGCCCTGGCTGGAAGCGATCAGGTCGGGCTTTCGTCGCAGAACATGCACTTCGAGGAGAAGGGCGCCTTCACCGGGGAGATCAGTTCCGGCATGCTCCAGGAAATCGGCGCGCGATACGCCATCCTCGGCCACAGCGAGCGGCGCGCGATCTTCGGCGAAGACGACGCTCTCATCAACGCCAAGGCCAAGCGTTGCCACGAAGTTGGTCTTGTCCCGATCATCTGCATCGGCGAAACGCTGGAGGAGCGCGATGGCGGAAAGATCGAGGAAGTGCTCCGCCGCCAGCTTGAGAAGGGTCTCGCTGGACTTGACGCCGGGAAGATGGCCGAAAGCGTCATCGCTTACGAGCCGGTCTGGGCCATCGGTACCGGTCGCACCGCCACGCCCGAGCAGGCGCAGGAAGCCCACGCCTTCGCCCGCAAGGTGCTCACCGAACTCTTCGGTACCGAAACAGCGGAGAAGATCCGCATCCAGTACGGCGGCAGCGTGAAGCCCGGCAACACCGCCGAGCTGATCAACCAGCCCGACGTCGACGGAGCCCTCGTCGGAGGGGCCAGCCTCGAGCCCGAGAGCTTCTACGGCATCGTGAAGGCGGCTTCGGACGCTTATCAGGCGGGCTGATGCGGCGAGGGGGCAGGATGCCCCTACTACGACGGGGCGGATTGCAAAGGAGGCGCTGATCGGCGAGCGTTCGCGCTTATGGACACACGCGTTTTCGAGCCTTTCGCGCTCTCGCATTGGGTCGCGCTGGCGGCGACGGCGTTGGCCGGCGTCGTGCTCGTGCGTTTCATGCGCTCGCCGGCGGTGGCGGAGGCGCGGAAGACGCGCGTTCGCCTCGGCTTCGGCGTGATCCTGCTTGTCGCGGTCGGGCTTGATCCGATCCTGACGTGGTTTCGGTACGCGGGCGAGGATCGGCAAATGGCGACGAGCCTGGTCCTCGAAACCGCGCTTCCCTTGTATCTCTGCGATGTCGTTTCCGTCATTCTGGCGCTCGCCCTTTTCACGCGGAGCCAGCGGCTGGCGGAAATCGGTTACCTCTGGGGCCTGGCCGGCACGGTGCAGGGCTTGCTCACGCCGACCTTGTATTTCGGCTGGAACACCCTGGAGTATTACGCGTTTTTCATCCAGCACGGAGGCGTGCCGGTGGCGGCGCTGACGCTGGTGCTGGGGATGCGGATCGTGCCCGAGAAGGGGGCCTTCCTGCGGGCGCTCTACTGGAGCTGGGGTTACATCGTGGTCGTGTTCTCGATCAATGCCGCGATGAATTTCCTCTTCAGGGGCATCGATCTGGAGGCGAACTACGGCTTCCTCAACGCGAAGCCCGAGGTCGGCACCCTCTTCGATCACATGGGGCCGTGGCCGTTTTATCTCCTCACGCTTCAGGCCGTCGCGTTCTCGATCTACGCCCTCCTCCTGCTGCCGTTTCGGCGGGAACTCAGGAAAGAAGGCCCGTGAGCGCCGCCGCGAGGGCGGTGTCCTGTCTGGGAAAAATCGTCCGGAGATCGAGAAGGAGTTTTCCCTCGGCGACGTGGCCGATGATGGGCGGGGAACTTTCGCGGAGAAGGCGGGCCAGCTTGGTGACGGACATTCTCTCCGGAGGCGCGATCTCCAATACGACGGACGGAAGGGCCGAGCGGGGCATGGTGCCGCCGCCGATACGGGACTCGCCTTCGGTGATGGAGACACCCGCGCCTTTCGGCAAGGAATGGATGAGCGCCTGGGCCCGCGCGTGGAGGCTTTCGGTCGACGCGCCGAGCATTTCGAGGAGCGGGAGATCGGTCGCGCCTTCGAGGTAACGGGTCGCCGTTTCCTCGAGGACGGCAAGGATGAGCTTGTCGCAGCGG
>JAHEDC010000644.1 GCA_024641425.1 Verrucomicrobiales bacterium
CATTTTTCAGATTCCACCCATTTCCCATTAACGATTAACGATTAACCATTAACCAACACCCATGTCCCTGCTCCATCAGAATATCGTCCTGGTCCTGAACCGTAACTGGCAGGCGATCAATACGACGTCGCCGGCGCTGGCGCTGAGCCAGATGTGTACGGATGTGGCGACGGCGCTCGACATCGATGGGCGCGAACGGATGACACCGACCACTTGGACGGATTGGCTGAAGCTGCCCGTGCGGGAGAGCGACCGGGTGATCGGGACGGTGCGGGGAGCGATCCGTGTGCCGGCGGTGATCGTGCTTGCGCGTTTTGCGCGGGTGCCGATGACGTGTCCGAAGTTTTCCGCGCGGACGCTTTGGAATCGGGACGAAGGGCGTTGCCAGTACACGGGTAAGGCGCTTGCGCCCGGGGAAGGGAATATCGACCACATCGTGCCGCGTTCGCGGGGCGGAGCGACCTCGTGGGAAAACTGCGTGCTTGTTTCGCGGGAGGTGAATACGCGCAAAGCGAACCGGACGCCGGAGGAAGCGGGGTTGAGGCTGGCGCGGAAGCCGGTGCGTCCGAAGCGGCTGCCGGTGACGCTGACGCTGCGGAATCACAACGGGATTCCGGAGTGGGAGCATTTCCTGGCGGCGCAGTGATGGGGGGGGAGCCCGGAGGTCTTCCTGCGGAGACCTCCGGGCTGGTGGGGGCAGGATGCCGCCCACGACGTTTGCGTTCGGGCTAAAAAGCGATGCCGATACTGAAGTGGAAGGCTCCGGAGGGATCGCCTTCGTCTTGGGCGGGATTCCAACCGTAGTCGAGGCGTATCGGGCCGGTGGGGAGATCGTAGCGGAGGCCGAGGCCGATGGCGTAATCGAAATCGTTGAGGCGGTAGCCTTCTTCCTCGGTGAGCAGGTTACCCGCGTCGCCAAAAGCGGCGGCCTTGAGGCCCCAGGCAATGGGGTGGGTGAGTTCGATGTTGAAGGTATTCATGTAGGATCCGCCGATGGGATCGCCGTTTGGGGCCTTGGGGCCAAGATGTCGTTCGCGGAAGCTTCGCACGCTAGTACTTCCACCGCTGAAGAATCGGAGGTCGATGGGGATCGATTCCGTATCGCCGCTGGAGACAATGAAACCGGTTCGGGCCCCGAGGGCGAGGGCGAGGTTGCCGAAGAGAGGGCGATAGTAACTCAGGCGACCGGTGCCCCGTATGAAGTCGATGTCACTGCCGAGGGCCGAGGTTCCGTATTCGACGGCACCTTCGGCGAGAAAGCCCTTGGTGGGAGTGTTCGGGTTGTCGCGGAGATCGAAGCTGTAGGCGAGTCCGACCGAATTGGCGAAGTAGCTGGTCGTTCCGAGGTATTCTTCGGGGATGCCCAGGCTATTGACGTTGACGTCGGAGCCGCCGAGGAGGAGCGAGATCGAGTGGTGTTCGAGAAAGTCGTAACGGAGCCGGAGGAGGAGGCCAAGTTCCTCCTTCTCGTAGCCGTCATGTTCACGGGTGAGGGCCGTCAGTCCGGCGTCGAATTTGAAGGGGGATTCAAGGAACCACGAGTCCTCGTATCGCAGGCGACCACTGATTCCACGCTGCGTGTATTCGGCGTCGAAGGCGGCGAGTCGGCCGGAACCGAAGAGATTGTTCTGGCGGGCGCTGAATCCGAGAATGGCTCCGTCATACGTGCCGTATCCGGCGGAGATTCCGAGTTCCCGTGATTTGGCTTCCTCGACGGAAACGATGAGATCGACGGCTTCCGCGGCGGTGGTGGTGTCCGGCTGAAGGCTAATGCGCCGGAAGAGCCCGTTTGAGAGCAGTTCTCGCTGAATGCGCTCGGCTTGCTTCGGATCGTAAAGGCGGCCGACAAGGGGATCGAAGCGTTTTTCGAGGAAGCGTGTGCTGGTCTTCTTATTGCCCTCGACGCGGATCGCGGCGACGCGGTACTGCCGCCCCTTCAGGATCATGAGATCGAGATCGAGGAGGGCGTCGCGTCGCGTCGCGTCCATGGCGATGGTGGCTTCGGAGTAACCCTGATTGGCGAGATAGTCGCCGGCATTCGCGTAGACGAGGGAGAGGTTATCCACATTGGCGACGAGGCCGGCCTGCGGTGCCAGGAGGGCGGTGAGGGCCGTCGATTCCGTACCGGCGTTACCGCTAAAGGTGATCTTTCCGACATGATAGAGGGAGCCCTTTGTGACGGGGACGACGACATCGATTGCGAGTTCATTGTCGGAGCGAAGGGCCTCCGTTTCGGCGACCGGACCGGCGGCGGCGTCGAGATAGCCCTGGGAGCGGAAATCGGCCGCAACCTCCTCGAGGCCGGCTTCGATGTCGGATTCGACGTAGGGGAGGGCTTGTCGGAGGAGCCCGGTCTCGCGTTTGAGGGTGGCGCGTTCGATGAAGTCGACGAGGCGCTTCGGGTCATCGCCCTCGTCGAGGCCGGTGAAGGTGATCTCGCCGAGACGGCGGGTTTTCCCGTGGCTCGCCGTTAGGGTGACGGTGGGAGGGGAACCCTGGAGTTCCCACTGGACGCTGGCGTTCGGGAAACCGAGGCGTCGGAGACCGCGCTCGAGGAGGAAGGCGGCGTCGTCGGCACGGGGGCGAGTGGCGCCTTCCTTCTCGATCCAGTTGATCTGTTCCGCGATAAGCTTGCGCGCGGCCGTCTCGTCGCCCTTGGAAAGGCCGAGAATGGTGACTTTGGACGAACTATTTCCGCTGGCAGGGGCCACTGCGGATTCCTCGGTAGACGCGGGAGTCCCCGTGCGGGGCACGGTGAGCGCGAGGACGAGGATGGGGACGAGGAGGCGCATGCGGTCGGATGGTCTTATTCGAAGCGGACGAGGAATTTGAGGAGTCCGCGGTAGTTGCCGCTCTGATCGATCGCTCCGACGATATGGATCCTGTCGGTAAGTTTGAAGGTTGTGGTGGTGGCGGACTGTCCGGTGCGGGGATCGGTGCCGAGGACTTCGACATCGAGGCGGTCTGCGAGCGGGAGGTCGGGGGCGTCGCTTCCGGTGAGATTCTTGATCTTTTTCCCGAGTTCTTCAAGGAGAAGCATCGCGGCCTTGGAGGCGAGGACATTCGAGTCGTTCAACTCGCCACGGGTGGCGCCGGTGGCGATGAGGCTGATGATGTCCTCCTGGGGGAGTGGTGGATCGGAGGTGA